>CALIEE010000286.1 GCA_938022485.1 uncultured bacterium
GCGAAGGGTCATAGTTCTCGGGTTTCTTGAATTTCACCTGATTCTCGGGGTCTTTCGAAAAACAGGGACGAAAATTATAAGCCATAGTCATATTGTCACCAGAGCCCTCTGAAGCAAGGGGACTTGGAGATATTTCCGGCAGCAACTTACCTTCGGAGTCGTAAGGATTTAGCTCTTCAGGGAATTGGTTTTTATCGTCAAATGGAGATCTTCCGGCAAAATTTTCATTGTATTTGGTTTTTGACTCCCTTCCGATACTGAATGAAACATTGGCTAGTGCCAACAGATCACCCTCATAACTAGCATCAATGAAACTACTAGCAGAAAACTTTTTGCCACTGTGAGTTTTGACCGAAACCACTTTGGAATTGCTGACATCAGCGCTTTTTAGTCTGGTGTTAAGGAAAAGAGAAATTTTTTCATCGAGGATTAGTTTCTCAAACTCTTCTTCGGCCACATGAGGCTCATGTCTCCAGCTAATCTTTTCACCGTATCGAACACCAACTTTTTCAAAATACTCTCTACTAATGCCTCCGATTAACTTGTGAATACAAACATCACTTGCGGTTAAGCCTGCTGCAATGATTCCTCCCACCCATTTGCTGGGTTCTATGATAGTGACTTTAGAACCGTGGCGACTAGCTGCAGTTGCTGCCGCAATTCCGCCCGGCGTAGCACCATATATTAGAAGGTCCGGATTTTCCGCTTCGGACATCTTTTCGCCAACCGAAGAGTCTTTCAGGTAGCCTTTAGGCTCTTCGTTTGAGCAAGCAGCTAGACATAGGATCATTAAACAAAAATTGACCAGATTACCTAAATACTTAGCTGTGGACTTAGTTGCCAAATTAAATTCAGTGGTCATTTATTTAGTCAAATTTACTGATTCAATAGAGGTTGCTGTTAGCTTATGGGCGAACAATTCACCAGGATCCTGTTGCCAACAAGATCTTCAAGTTTGGTCGTGTGTCTAATTAGACAAAAGCTGGATTATTGTAAAACCGACTGAATCCGGGTTTGCTTTGAGTTTCAGGAGAGGGCCAGTTGTGTTAGTTTTGCCCTTCGTTCGTCTCTGATAAGCTCGGAGTCTTCTTAATCTTCTAATTTAAATAACACACTTCTTTAGTATGGAGTCCAGTAAGAGCAATCTAAATAGATTTTTTATTTGCTCAGCTATAGCCTCAGCCGGGCTTTCTATAATTCTGATCTCTATTATCTCGCAGACTCAGTCCTTTTGGACAGTGAGATCCAGCCAGCATCTACAGACAATTTGGCCAGGGGTTCTTTTAGGAATGTTGGTTTATATCGGAGCCAGGTTTGCGAAGGAGCGTGGTGGGCCGAGGCTAGTCATGGATCCTCGAGGGTTTGTTATTGGCTTGATAGTTCTTTTCACTATCGATTGGTTTACAAGAGGCTATTCTTTTCTGCCAGGGCCAGAGATTCGGGGTGAGCTGTTGCTTTTGTTTTTGCTTATCTTTGCCTTTTTCCAATATGTAAAGAGAGAAAGTTTTATTGTTTGGGGTTGCTGTCTATGCTGCCTTCTATTGTTCGCCAGTTTTCTTTCTTATGCCGGCGGTAGATTATTATTTTCTGATGATCATCCAGTTTTTTTATACCGTTTGATTCTTTTACGAGAACATTTTCCAAACATTCCAGTTTATAACCCCCTTTGGAGTATGGGCAGGGACACTTTGCATATATTTGCAACTGGAAATTTAAATATCTTTTTATTGTTCTATCCATTGGTTACTTTTTTTGATCCCCTAACCGTCTACACCTGGCTAGTTGCTATTTTGTTATTTCTTTTAACCCCTGGTTGTATGTGGATGGGGGCAAGGAAAATGGGATTTTCAAAGGGCTCGGCAGCGATCGCTAGCCTTTTGTCAGTGTCAGCTAGCGCTCTGTGGTATCAATGGTCTCTAAAATACGGCACTTTAGGATGTACAACGAGTATCGCCTTGCTACCTTTGACGGTGGCACTGATATTTAAGGCTTTTCAGGGAAAGCAGGATTTATCAATAGGAGATGGGCTTCTCTTTCTGATATGTACAACCCTCGCTTTATTTTGGAGTCCGGCAGGTCTGGTCTTGCTACCTTTACTGGGAGCTGGCCTAATTAGTTTAAGGCGCCAAATTGTTAAGCCTATTTTGGTGAGTTCCTCCTGCCTAATCTTGCTCCTTACAATTCCTTGGCTGTATTTTTTCTGGACTGAATGGAATGTTAATAGTTTTTTGGACCAACCCGAGACGCTAGTCGTTGATCAGGCTGATCTCGGAGCAATGGAGGAGGATAAAGTTGTTGAGAAGAGAGGGTTTAGAAATAGCGAGCCCCCAGGTTTAAATTTAGAAGAGTCGAAACGTCTGTTTTCTGATTCTTTGATCAGAATAAATCCTCTTTTACTTATTCTAACGATTCCTGGCCTGGCCTTGATGCGGCCTTATATTAAAAAGGTTTTTTCTATCTTGTTGGGTTGGTTGGTAATTTTGGCAGGGGTTTTGCCTCCGCTGATTCCTCAGATCGAACTAGACCGTATGTTCATGGTCCTGGCTCATTTAGCCTCTTTGCCGGTGGCTCTTGCTATCGAAAGTTTGTTATCTAGGACAGATTTGCGTGGCCGCAGATTTTTTGGATCATTAGCTTTATCTTTCTTGTTGGTGGGGGTGATAGTT
>CALIEE010000287.1 GCA_938022485.1 uncultured bacterium
CTTTTGAAAAATTAAGCCAAAAACTAGCTAAAGCTATTAATTAAGCCTCAGAAAGAGGTCTGTCGAGTGGTATTTAAGGCCTAGCCGAAGGTATTTAGGCGCCTAACTTTTCTATCAGAGACTCCAACTCTGCGCGGGAGAAAAAGCTAATCTTAAGCTCTCCCTTTTGAGCGTCCCCTTCCCCACTTACCTCTAGTTTTACCTTGGTACCTAGCTTGCTGCGTATCCTATTCTCTAAATCTATTACTGCAGGAGAGCGAATCACAGTTCCTTCAGTTCCTTTTCCGGGGCTTTTTGTTTTAACTGCAGGGGTCTTGCCTGAGGCTAAGGCCTCTGTGGCTCGAACTGAGAGCTTCTCTGCCACCACCCTTTGAGCGAACTTAAGCCTCAACCTTTCTGGAGCCATTAGTATTGCTCGGGCATGGCCGGTTGAGATCTTACCCTTTTGAAGAAGAGTTAAAACTTCTTCAGGTAGCTGGAGCAACCGCATCATGTTCGCCACAGTAGCTCTTTCTTTGCCGACTGCTTTCGCTATATCAGCTTGTGTTTCCTGAAATTCGTCGGCCAGCCGCTGGTAGGCTCTAGCCTCCTCAACTGGATCCAAATCCTCTCGCTGCACATTCTCAACTATCGCCAGCTCAAAGGCCTCTCGCTCTGAAAGCTCTCGAACATGAACTGGCAATTTTTTTAATCCAGCCGCCTGGGCAGCCCGGAATCGTCTTTCTCCAGCTACTATTTCATATGCTGTTTTAGCTTGACCACTTGAATCCACTGGCCTAACCAATAGAGGCTGAATAAGTCCGCTCTCTTTAATAGAAGCAGCAAGCGCCTCTAGTTCTGAAGGCTCAAAGTGTTTTCTTGGTTGGTCTGCACAGGGAGCCAGTGATTCAATATCAAGGTAAGCGAACCCCTCTCCTGCTTGAACTTGACTCTCGTCTTCATCAGGAACAATTCTTAAATCAGGCTTCTGCTCCTCCAGTTGTTGATACTTTAAACTCTCTGAGCCTTGGTTCTCGCCAGTTGTGGCAAAAGAGGCTTCTTCTGCTCTCTGCAATTTGAAATCCCTAGCAACTTCTTTAGCCAATCCTTTACCTAAGCGTGCTTTCAGCTGAGCAAGCTGTTCGCTAGCTTGGTCTTCGTCTACCCTACTAACCTTTGGCTCTTCTGGAGCTCCTTCCAATTGAGTAGCTTGGTCCAGCTGAGCAATCGCTTCTCGTTGCAGAGGCTCCTGCTCTAATTTTGTTTCTACCTCTGGTTTTGCCTCTAATCCAGGCTCTCTCCAGTCATTTACTGAGACCTCCTCTGCCACAGGCTGAACATTTGCCGCCATTAAAGCATTAAGCCCTCGGCCCAAAGCATTACGCCGAACAGGCTTAGAGGTCGGAGCTTTAGTGGTAATTTGCTTAGGCTTTGAGCTAGTTTGTTTTTTAGCCTTTTTCTTTTGAGCTGGTTTTTTAGGAGCCATAACCTATCCGTTAGCTTTCTTTCTGCTGGTTTTCTTTTTACTAGGCTTAAGCTTTGTAGTTTTGGCCGCTGTTTTTTTAGTCGCTCTTTTCTTAGTCACAAGCTTCTTGGTCGTGGTTTTCTTTTCAGCTGTCTTATTTCCAGCAGGCTTCTTAGTGGCAGGCCCAATCTTTCGCTTGGCAACCTTAGTGGCCCCTGCTTTTTTAGTGGCCCTTTTCTTGGTAGCAGGCTTCTTTTTGGCAATCTTCTTACCAGCAGGCTTAGCCGCTTTCTTAGTGGCCTTTTTAACCGCCGGCTTTTTAGCTTTTTTCTTAGCGGCGTTTTCTTCACTACGAAGCATGTAAGGATAATGCTTCTTGTCTAACTCTCTTCCTAAAGAGTCATAAGCTCCAGCCCCTAAGCTACTAGGATCATAAAAGATTATTGGCTGCCCAAAACTAGGACACTCGCTCAGCTTAACATTTCTTGGAATCACAGTTTCAAAAACCCCGTCTCCAAAAAAGTCTCGGGTTTCCTTTTCAATTTGCTGAGATAGATTTGTTCGACCGTCGTGCATTGTTAACACCACGCCTTCGATTTCAAGAGAGGGGTTAAGGTTTTGCTTCGCAACCTCTACAGTTTGAACCAAGGCAGTAATTCCTTCGAGTGCATAATACTCACATTGTAGTGGAACCAATAAAGAGTCAGCTGCAACCAGAGAGTTAACTGTCAACAGACCTAGGGAAGGGGGGCAATCAAAGAAAATGTAGTTAAACTGGGCCCTTATCCTCTCTAATTCGTTCTTAAGAACAAATTGCCTGTCTTCACGGCTACTTAGCTCGACCTCGCTTCCTACCAAGTCAGGTGTTGCCGGAGCTATCCATAGGGTAGGGATCTGCGAAGGCACAATGATTTGGTCAAGTCCGCACTCTCCCGCAAAGACATCATAGAGACTCTTCTGAACTGTGTTTTTATCAATTCCAAGACCACTGGTAGCATTGCCCTGGGGGTCAATGTCTATCACGAGAACCTTATGGCCTCGCTGAGCCAATGAGGCTGAGAGATTAACCGCTGTGGTAGTCTTTCCGACACCACCCTTCTGATTAGTGATAGCTATTACCCGTCCCATCATTCTTGTCTAGCACAGGCTCAAGCAATCACCAAAACAACTCGAAGTGTTCCACGTGGAACAGCTTAAAGCAGAAGTTGGGGGTCTAGGGCTCGAGATGGCAGTGTTTCACGTGGAACAACAGGGCCTAGGGGTGACTAAGCTGCTAGTCTCGAGATTAGTAAGGAGCGGCCGTTATCGGCAGAATTACCGGAACTAGCCAACAACTTACTTGAGGAGTAGGGGAGGATAGAGGGTTCTTCGAAACCACAAGCCTGGTTCTCTTTCGTTAAGCCTTCTAGGTCTAATCCAGAGCCCAGCAACTCAACAACAAGTCCTTCACTTGCCACTCGCTCCCTGGAAGCCTTGAGGAAATCAATCCTAGATCCAAGAGCCCTGCAGCAAACTAGAGAAGCTGGATGTTCCACGTGAAACGTCTCAAAACGGCTTTCTGCGACCCTCAAGTTCTCCAGGCTAAGCTTACGACGCATTTCGTTAAGGAAAAGAACGCGCTTCATTCTAGGTTCGATCAGTTGAAAAGAGCTGTTTGGAAGACAAATGGCCCAAACCAAGCCGGGAAGACCGGCGCCACTACCCACATCTAGCCAAGGCCCAGGAACAGGCTTTAAGTTAGTTAAAACTAGCTCTAAGGCGAGAACACTATCCTTAATGTGACGCTCTACCAGCTCCTCTCTGGAGCATGGAGCAATGAGGTCTGTCTTCCTATTCCATTGTTCAAGGTTTAAACAATATTCCGAAAGCTTAAGTAGCTGCTCTTCGCCCAGGTTAAAATGCTGAAGCTCAGTTTTAAAAATGTCCAGAAAAGCTGAAGCCATCAGTCTTGATTAGGCTGCTCGTTTCTTTTTTGCGAGCTTCTTTGAGCTATCAGGCTTGAAGCGCTTTAGGTGAATGGCCACCAAAGAGAGCGCTGCTGGAGTAACTCCGTAAACTCGTCCTGCCTGCCCTAGGGTCTGGGGCCTAACTTGCTCAAGACGCTCTGAAATCTCAGCTCTCAAGCCCTTAACATCAGAAAAAGAAAATTCTTTAGGAATTTCAACCCCTTCCATCCGCTTAAGACGCTGAATGTCCTCTTCCTGGCGCTTAAGATACCCTTCAAACTTAAGCTCTGTTTCAAGGCGAAGAGCATCTCTGTCAGCCAGCGAACTAGGGGAGGGGAACTGCTCACAGATAGTTTCGTAATGAATTTCTGGTCTCTTAATCAGAGTCTCAAGTGAAAGACCATCGCCGATGTTAGCCGTCCCGAGGTCGGATAACCAAGCTAAGTTTTCGGCCGAAGGCTTAACTATTGTCTTCTTTAGTCTCTTCTTCTCTTGGTCAATATTTTCCCAACGTTGCTCGAACTTGGCCCAGTCAGCATCTGAAATAAGTCCCAACTCTCGGGCTAGAGGAGTCATTCTATGGTCCGCATTATCCTCTCTGAGATGGAGTCGATACTCAGCTCTAGAGGTAAACATTCGGTAAGGTTCAATGACTCCCCGAGTGGTCAGGTCATCAATCATCACACCAATATAGCCTTGGTCTCTTCTAATGGTCACCGGCTCCTGCTCTCTTAAAAATCTTGCGGCGTTAATTCCAGCAATTAGACCCTGAGCACCTGCTTCTTCGTAACCAGACGTCCCGTTGATTTGACCGGCTAAATAAAGCCCTTCCAAGCATTTTAGCCTTAATGACTGGTCTAGCTCTCTGGGATCTACATAATCGTATTCAACGGCGTAGCCAGGCTGAATAATCTCACAATATTCAAGCCCCTTTATGCTCTGAACAAAAGCCTGCTGCACATCAACTGGTAGACTGGTTGAAATCCCGTTAGGGTAAACAATATCCGACTCAAAACCTTCCGGTTCGAGAAAGATATTGTGGCTGGTTTTATCTGCAAAACGAAATACCTTGTCCTCAATCGAAGGACAGTAGCGAGGCCCTGCTGATTCAATCTGACCGTTAAAGAGAGGGGAGCGCTCTTTGCTTTCTCTTATTAGCTCATGGGTTTTTTCATTGGTCGCAGTTATCCAACAGCTTATTTGCTCTCGCTGAAAAGGCGCAGTTCTGAAGGAAAAAGGAGGAATAGGGCTCTCTCCGGGCTGCTCATCGAGTATTGAAAAATTAATGGTCGAACGCCTAATTCTTGCAGGCGTGCCGGTTTTCATTCGCCCCATTTTTAGGCCTAGTTCTTGTATAGAGTCACTAAGAGAGTAGCTAGCTTTCTCGCCGACACGTCCTCCTGGTACCTGCTCGTCTCCAGTATGCAGAACTCCTTTTAGAAACGTGCCTGTAGTCAGCACAATTGCCCCGCATTCGATATATTGGCCACATTCTGTGTGGAGCCCTCGAACCTTGCCAGATTCAATCTCGAGCTTACCTGCTGCTGCTTCAATTACGGTTAGCTGCTCTTCAGCCTCAACAGCTTTTAGCACTCGAGCTTTGTAAAGATCTCGGTCTGCCTGAGCCCTGGTTGAGCGAACAGCAGGGCCTTTAGAAGCGTTGAGGGTTCGAAACTGAATGCCTGTCTGGTCAATAGCTAGGCCCATCTCTCCCCCCATGGCGTCGATCTCTTTAACAAGCTGACTTTTGCCTAAGCCACCAATTGCCGGATTACAGGACATCTGTCCGATGCCCGAACGGGAAAAAGTCACTAGCCCGGTGTTGAGTCCCAGTCTAGCTGCAACTAGGGCTGCCTCAGAGCCAGCGTGGCCACCACCTACAACAATGATTTCGAATTTATTACGCATAAAACTTGGCCTCGAGAGCCTGAAGAATAACATATTGGCCAGAAAAGGCAGCCCGCTAAAACCCTATTAATTTTTGTAACTTAAAGTCTTTCTTAACGGCTAAAATTTCTTGTTACGCCTTTGAAAATTTTTGCCAACAGGGTAAACATCTCCTCGAAAGTATTCCGTAATATGAATTGGCCAGTCGTTTCCGGCCTTTAATTTCAATCAGGTAATCTTGAAGACAGAAGCTGCTAACCCATACTCCAAACCACAGAAAATAGGTAAAAACCTAGCCAAGTCAGAGCGAAGACTTAGCAATATTAACGTGTCGACCTCTGACTTCACCAGAAGAGATGAGTTCAAAAAACTTGACCGCAAGGTCCTTGCTCCAGGTGCCTTCCAGGCTTTCTATCAGGCTACTTCGGCTATGGTAACTCCGGCTTCTTTGTTTACATTCTTTTTAGTCTGTCTTTTCGGGGCCTATCGCTCGGTCTTGATGATCGAAGAAGAAGTTACGGCTCCTTCCGAAGCGGAGAAAAACATAGCATCGATGCAACTAGATCGAGAGTTGGCTGCAACTTTGGACCAATCCGCCCCAGTTGATGTAAAATCTGCCGATCAGGAAAAAAAGCGCCAGCTCACCTACATTACTGGTCTGATTTCAATGCACCTTCCCGAAACCAGAGAAGGTGGAAAAATAGCTCGCCATATAGTTAATGTGGCTGAAGAAATGGTGGTCGACCCTTTTTACATTACCGCCATTATTTCTTCTGAAAGCAGGTTCATCAAAAATGCCCGCTCTAGAGTTGGAGCTGTAGGACTTATGCAGTTAATGAAACCCACTGCCCGAGAAGTCTACAAACAGATTAGCGGTAAGGACACGGATCCCGACCGAACTGACCCGCTGGTCAATATTAAGATGGGAACGACTTATATAAGACAGATGGAGCGACACTATAATGGCAACCGCTTTAATGCTCTCGCTGCTTATAACTGGGGGCCAGGCAACCTCGATAAAGCCTTAAAATCAGGCAAACGTCTACCCAAAGGGGTAAGGAAGTATGCGAATGGAATTCTTGAAAAAACCCTTCGCTGGAGAAAACATTTCCAAAGTGCCGAAAAACAAGTTCAGGAACTATAGGTTCAAATCTAAAATTTGAGCCTGCCGAACAACAAATCAAATAAAAAAGCCCCTTCAGAGGGGCTTTTTTTACGACTAAACTTGAGTTCGTAAACCCTAGTCATCTCCTCCCATAAGGGAAATAAGATTCTGAAAGACTATAATAAAGTTCAAATACAGAGAAAGAGCTCCAATAATGGCCTGTCTTCTAAACTCAGGAGTTCCAGTTTGAACTGCTGGAGCCACCTGCTTTATTCGCTGAACATCCCACGCCGTTAGCCCGGTGCAAGCAATTACAAAAATGATGCTTGTCACAAAAGAAATCATTGGGCTTCCCATAAATAGGTTCACTAGCGAAGCGATAAAAGCACCAAAAAATCCCATTATTAAGAAGCTGCCCATACCTGAGAGGTCCCTAGAGGTCGTTTTTCCCCAAAGCGCCATACCCCCAAAAGTAACGGCCGTAATCCAGAATGACGTGGAAACCGCCCCTGGGCTTGCGTAAGCTAATAAAGGGGCCATTGTTAGGCCGTTGGCAGCAGCATAAACAAAGAAAACGGTAGTTGCTGTGGCGGCTGACATTTTGTGAACTCTTAAAAATAGCCAACCCACAACAAATAGCTCTGCCAAAGCTATCCAAAGTATGTTTGGCATAATCTTGGACAGCAGGGCAGGGTTGCTCATTACCCAGGCCCCAACAAAGCCCGTTGTTAAGAGCCCAGCCATCATCCAGCTAAACACTGAACTAAGTAGAGCGGATTCCTTTTCAATCACAGCACCCGAGGTGCTAAACCTGCCGCTGTCGTAGGTATTCACTGGTTCCATTTTTCCTCTTTTAAAATAAGCGGTTATTGAGATCTAATTCTGTTGTGCAGCTTAACCCGCCAGAAGTGCTTTTTCAAAGGGATATTCAAGTCCGCCCCTCACAGTTTAGACGAACCATCTATAGATCCGATTCATTAGCTTTCCCTCTTCGTTGGCATCGCTCATTACTTCCGCCTGCCAAGCGGGCGGAGACACCGCAGCGAGGAGAAGCTTTCAAGCGACGAAGAGGTATAGCCCCTTAATCCTCCTCGAGCTCGAAATAAGCTATTGTCGAGGAGCTGAAAACTCGAGGAGTGAGGCGTGCTAATGCACCCCGCAGCGAGGAGACGTTTTCAAGCGACGAAGAGAATAACTTATTTTGAGCTCGAGGAGCAGTACCAACACTCGCTGAACGGGGCCTCTATCTCATTCTTGCAGGTTCTGCAGGTCCAGCTTTCAGACTCAGAAGAAAGTTCATCAAATACCGCCTCGATAAGTTTTTTGGCATTTTCGAGCTGTTCTTCGTGAAGGAGCATAATCCTTCCACCTCTAACAATCATACTGACCGAATCGAAAGTCTCTTCGAAAATACAAGGGAAACGGTGGTTCTCTAGAATGTTCTTGATA
>CALIEE010000288.1 GCA_938022485.1 uncultured bacterium
GGGTAGTAGAGATCCTGAAATTTATGGCGCTGACACTTTAGGTTCAATAATTGATACCTTAACTGCTTACGCTGAACAGGCTAAGTACGAGCTTTTTGCCGTTCAGTCTAACCTGGAAGGTGAGGTTATAAACTCAATTCATGAAGCAATAAATACTTGCGCGGGTATTATTATAAATCCGGGCGGTTACTCTCATACCAGCATCGCTATTAGAGATGCTGTCGAAATTGCTTCAGTTCCCGTTGTGGAGGTACATCTCTCGAACATTTATGCGAGAGAAGAGTTCCGTCAACATTCCTTTGTGAGTGAAGTTGCCGATGGGGTTATTGCTGGCTTGGGAAGCCATGGATACATTTTGGCTTTTGGGGCTTTGTTGCAACTGATTAAGAATAAAACGAAAGGCTGAGTTTTTCGCTGAAATTTAAGTTTGTTGCTTCTAAACTTCTTTTTTGCATTCACAAGGACCTGTGAATTCCCCGCCATTATCGGTAGCTGAAAAGCAAAACATAGTAATTCAAAGCTAATTCTTAAACCTCCTGGCTGGTAGTCAGAGATTTGACTAGCCCGCATCTAAAGTTTTGACTTATGAGTGTGCTTCCAAACATGCCGCCATTTTTTCCAGGATTGGTGACGCCAGATATTGTCTTTCTGCTGTGTTCTCTGCAGATACACCGTGCCACCACGATCGCAGGAACTTTGCTCAGGCTCCTGATCTAGAAAAATTACCAATTGTTGCGAGTTGACCGGAAAAGAGTGAGCTCTTCCGTTAAACAAGTGCATTTTTACTTCAAAGTGTTTCGTGAAGTGACTAGTCCAGCTTTTCTTGGTGGACCAAAAATTTTATCTTCTGGCCCAATTTTAGTGGTCCAGTCTTGCTCTTTTCCCACTATTGCAGCATCTATCAATGCAAACAACTCGTGATCCGGTGGAAATGCAATTTTCTGCATTTCCTCTTCATGAATTCGAAGGATGAGGACCTCTACCTCTCTTGAGTACATAGATTTTAACCTTATTTATGAATTTGCTTTTACCACTCTCGACCTGGCCAGGCTCAGAGTGGTTAAAGTTCTAGAGACTATCCAGGAATATAAGTAAAAGAGCTGATGTCTGAGGCTGGCGGAAAGAGTATAAATTAATCAGTTTTTCTGGACTTCTCTCCCAAGTAACCACCGTGATGTCGTCTGGCCCAGTCTTCTCGGGAAAAACCTCGCTCTTCCATCACGATAAGTGCAAGGGCATCAGAAATTGCAATCATTGCGGCGGTGCTTGAAGTTGGAGTTAATTGATAGGGGCAAGCTTCAGTGATCTTTCCTATCGGAAGAACTAAATCAGCTTCCTCGGCAAGTGGGGTTTCTGGTGTAGCTGAAACAGCAATGATTTTTTCAACGCCAAGTGATTTGGCAAACTTTACAGTTTCAATTACTTCACGAGTTTTACCACTGTTAGAGTAAGCAATCAGGATATCTCCTTCAGCAAAGACTCCAGCATCACCATGAGCTGATTCAGCCGGATGAACAAATAAAGAAGGACTTCCAGTGGTAGAGAACGTGGATGCAGCTTTTCTAGCAATAAAGCCAGCTTTACCTACCCCTGTGGTGAAGACTTTGCCTTTACAGTTTAATATCGCGCGAACTGTTTCTTCACAGCGATCGTCCAGCGGGATGGCCTTTATGGCTTTGGCTTCACTTTCTAGATATGTTCTGATTCTCTCAGTAATCATTTTTTAGACTTCTAGTTACACCATTGCAATTTTCACAACGAATTCGGTAGCTTATGCCGTTACCAAAGTCCGGTAGAGGTGGTAACGGCATAGTATACTCCGCTACGCTCCAGGGTTCAACTTCCCTTGGTCCCTCAGCTTGAAACAAACCTTTTCTTTGCTTTCTTCTAAATTTATTGTTTGAAATTGAAATTCGCACGGCTTTGGCAGCAACGGGCGAATTATTACGAAGAGTAAGGTTTATTTGTTTCTGCTCTACCTCTAGGGATGCAACTTTAAGCTTGGCCTCGAGACATTTGAATCGAAAGGGAAGAACGGCATTGCGATAACCATCATTGCAAATAACACTGCCGTCAGAATCTGGGCCTGCTTCGCAGTCTATCCCATTGTGAGTTGAGCAATTTTTAGGAGTATTAGACTTAATTTTACCTATTTTTTTTTCGTAGTTTTCTTTTTTTATTTCTGGAAGCGGAGCGGTTTTGGCTTTTTTACTAGATGGAGTAGTTGAAAAATGCACCTTTCCATTTTGATCCGTCCACTTATAAATTTTGGCCGAAGTGCTATTTTTTGGCATTTCAGCCTTCAAGGCTAGAGGACAGGAGAGTGTTGTTAGTATAAAAAGAAGGCTTAGTGAGGCTTCAACTGATTTCATACTTCTTAAGTTTATAAAGTAAAGTGCGGTGACTGACTTCTAATAATTTAGCAGCGTAGGTGCGGTTTCCACCAGTCTTTTTCAATGCTGAGTCTATTAAAAGTTTCTCCAGATCTCCACAGTTTTTCTTAAGAGAAAGTGAGTCTGGATTTTGAAAATTAGGAATAAAACTAACCTCGTGTTCCAAAATGTCAGCTGGTAAGTTCTTTACTCTAACAATACTACGATCAGACATTATGATTGCCCGCTCCAGCGAGTTTTCAAGCTCCCTGATATTTCCAGGCCATGAATAGTTGAGCAGTGCTTCCATAGCTTGATTCTCTATGCTAGGTGGCTCTATTGCCATTTGTTCTGAATAGCGTTCCAAGAAACTGGTGACTAATAATGGAATGTCTTCTTTTCTTTCCCTTAAAGGCGGAAGCTTTAAGCGGAGAACGTTTAATCTGAAATAGAGGTCTTGTCTAAACAAACCATCTTCTATGTCTTGTTCAAGATCCCTCAGAGTTGCGGCTACAATTCTTATATCAACTGGTTCATTTTTTATTGCTCCTACAGGTCTTACTTCTCGTTCTTGAAGCACTCTTAGAAGTTTTACTTGGAGTTTTAGAGGAAGCTCTCCAATTTCATCGAGTAGAATGGTTCCACCATCTGCTGCTTTGAAAAGGCCTGATTTATCGGCGCTAGCGTCAGTGAAAGCGCCTTTTTTATGGCCAAATAGCTCAGACTCAAGAAGAGTCTCTGGTATGGCGCCACAGTTTACCGCGATGAATGGCTTCTCCCTCCGAGCAGAATGTTTATGAATAGCTCGAGCAATTAGTTCTTTTCCGGTCCCTGATTCCCCTTCAATAAGGACAGTTGTACTAAAGTCAGAGATTTTTTTTACCTTCTCCAAGATTCTAATTATTTCTTGATTGGTGCCCAGAATTTCTGCGCTAGCTGAGCGACTGATTAGCTCCGCATTTAGCCTATCATTTTCTTTTTTGAGGTTTAGCCTTTCTCTAGTTTTAGCCACTGACCAAAGAAGATCTTCTGGCATAAAGGGTTTTGATAAATAGTCCTGAGCCCCTTCCGAAATAGCTTTAAATGCTATGTCTATGGTTGCGTAGGCTGACATTAGAATTACTGGAAGATTTTCATGCTCTTTTTGAGTTGATTTGATGAACTCAAGACCATTGCACTTAGGCATTTTTAAGTCAGTTAGGACAAGACTGCATTCAGTCTTTTTTAAAATAGCGAGAGCAGCAAGCCCATCATTAGCTTCAATAGTTTGATAGCCTGCTGCTTTCAGAGTGTTATTGATTGCTTTACGAACTTCCTTTTCATCATCTACTACAAGTATAGGAGGCTCTCCTGGAGTCTGACACCTAAGCTGTTTTGGAAATGAAGATAAAACCATAGATTCGTAAAACTAACCTACATTCTCAGATAGTCCATGAATTGAAAATCACAAAAGATATAAATGAGAGAGCCTGCGGCCAACCATGGTCCGAAGGGAATTTCCGTTTTTCTTCCGGATTTATTGATTATCATCATGACTATTCCGACAATGGCTCCAAGAAAACATCCGGCGAAAATTGTAGAGATAAGGGACTCCCAACCTAGGATTGCTCCAATCATTGCAGTGAGTTTTACATCGCCACCACCTAAGCCAACAACCCCGCTCATTCGATAGTAAATCTCACCAATAGCCCAAAAGAAACCGCCCCCTGCAAGAAAGCCAATAAGAGAATCTAAGGCCCCGGATGTTACTGGCCAGCTAAACCAATCTACGTATTGGGTTAAGCACCCTAAAAATAAACCGAAAGCCATGCCAGGAAAACTAATTACGTTGGGAATAATCATATGATCTAAGTCTATGAAACTGATCACAATCATTGTTGCTGTAAAAAAATATATGAGTACGGCAGTTGGAGTTGGCCCAAATTTTATAGCCGCTAATGCAGCAGCGATTGCACTTAGTAGCTCTACAAAGGGATAGCGCCCAGAGATAGGTTCTTTACAGGTTCTGCATTTAGCTTTCAGCATTAGCCAGCTAATTACTGGAATGTTCTCCCACCAAAGCAGTTGAGTTTCGCACTTAGGGCAAAAGCTTCTTTTAGGAGACATCACTGATT
>CALIEE010000289.1 GCA_938022485.1 uncultured bacterium
GGAAAGTGAACCTATCAAAGCTATCAGTGCAGCAATCTTTAAGTCTATAAAAACTCTAAGATGAGTAGAGACTAGTAAGGCAGGAAAGATTCTGCAAAAAACGATTCCAATTGCCAATATTACTCTAGTTATCTCAGAGGAAAGCTCCACCTTATCTTTCTCTTACCTGAATTCTATCGACTTCGAGCCAAACCTCTTCAAAGAGACCTTCAATTTGTTGGACTCCCTGCCTCCAAAGCAACACAGAAACCAAAAAAATAACTAGTAATCTAGGAACTAGGCTCAAGGTCTGGTCTTGAACCTGAGTAACGGCTTGCATAACTCCTGTACAGAGCCCACTCATCAAACCAAAGGCAAGAGGTACTCCTGCCAGTATAACAATGCTGGCCACAGCAGAAATCAATAGATGCTCTACGTTAGCCTGCATAGCCTTTGACGATTAAATTTGAAATGTTTAACCAACCCTCAGCAAATACAAAAACAGCTAACTTAATTGGCAATGCAATATTGGCAGGGCTAACCATGATCATTCCCATTCCAGCAAGAAGGCTCGCTACGACTAAATCAATCACTATAAACGGAATGAACAAAGCCACTGCAATTTCAAAGGCCTCAGCGAGTTCGGAGACTAGAAATGCGCAAAGCAGATCAAGGAAGTTTTCTCCCTCAGCATAACAAATTTTCTCTATCTGACACCCTTCAAGATTTGCTTCAGGATTCTTTACTAAAATAAAGCTTTCTCTCTTCCGGGCATTGGTGTTCTGTAGCAAATGATCGCCAAGAACTGATTTAATCCTGACAAATATTTCACCAGTAGTTTCAATGTCAGTTCCTATCCTAATCGGATCGGATGCCAGACTATTTTCAAACTCAGCTGCCAGCGGCAGTAGCATTCTCAAGCTAAGTATAAGAGCGAGGAAAGATGAAATAGCTTGTGTAGGAATACCACTCCCACCCAGAGAACTCCGAAGGGCAGCCATCACCACAGAAACTTTGACAAAACAGGTCACTCCCATAATCACTCCCGGAAGTAATGACATCACAATAAGTCCAGACATCATCACCAACGGGCTCTCAAATTTTAGTTTAGAGAGCCAATGTAGAAGATCTGTAAAGTTAGCAAGCTCCATTTTAGACTAGCCCATTTGTTGAAGTCGTCTCAGCGTAGAAGATAGACTCTCTCCCGAGCGAGAGGTCAGCTCCGTCATGAAATGCAAGCGTTGCGTTTGGCGTTGAAAACGAAACAGGTTTTTCAGTTCGGAATTTGCGACAGAGGCATCAAAATTTGAAAGACTACTGCTAGTGGAAATAGATGAATTTAGCTTTTCGAAGTGACTAAGTAATTCTCTAAAAGCCGAAGGTCTAGCCGGCGTTTCGACAAGGAGCTGGGCTAGCATATTTGCAGAATCGACGGTGTTTACTTTCATATTTTTTCCTTGCTTCTTATCTTATAAACTAGAACCTAGAGTATCTTCGTAGTTCACAGCTGTTAGTTTCTCATCGAAAAACTGTTGATTTTATTCATTCAAGGCTTTAGGCTGCCCATCAACAGATACGATAGGAGCTATGTCACAAAATATTTCCAAAAATCTCGCTTTAGCAGCACTAGAATGTGGCGCCTTGAGCTTAAACACCAAAAATCCGTTTCGTTGGGCCAGCGGTTATTTTATGCCCGTCTATAACGACAACCGGTTATTGTTGGGCTCTGCTAATAATAGAAAACTAGTCTCTCAAGGCCTGGCTGAGCTGTGCAAGGAAATCAAGCCTGACCTAATCTCTGGGTGCGCTACCGCTGGCATTGCTCCCGCTCTCGGGCTTGCCGATTTACTGTCCCTCCCCTTTGGCTACGTCAGATCCCAAGCCAAAGAGCATGGCAGAAAACAACTTGTTGAAGGCGCCGCTGTTGAAGGCAAAAAGGTTGTAGTAGTTGAGGATTTAATTTCCACAGGTGGTAGTAGCTTAAAAGTCGTCGAAATACTGAGAGAAGCTAAGGCAGAGGTCCTGACTTGTATTTCAATATTCAGCTACGGTTTTTCTAAAGCCTCAGATGCTTTTCAACAAGCCAATTGCCCAACGGCATCCATACTCTCTCTTAACCAGCTACTTGAAGCTGCTCATGAAATTGGTACCGTGAGTCAGGACGAAATTGAGAGTATTAAACTTTGGCAACAAAAGCCTTTTGAATGGGGAGAGATTAATGGTTTTTCTGCAGAAGGCAAAAATAAAGCGTAATAACCGTTGAGTAGATTATATTGAGTATCTATCAAAAACTTGCTCGCCCAGTTTTATTTGGTCTTAATCCTGAAAGTGCCCACCATCTAGCTTTTTCAACTGGCAAGCTGCTTCAAAAATCTAAACTCTCTGCGTTGGTTGCTGCCAAAAAGCCAGGGAAAGAGTTAGCTCAAGAAATTTTTGGCTTAGAGTTTCGAGGCCCAGTAGGACTTGCGGCAGGTTTTGACAAAAGCGCCGAACTTTTGCCGCTTATATCAGAACTAGGCTTTGGCTTTGCTGAAACTGGGAGTGTTACCGACCAACCATCCAATGGTAATCCCAAACCTCGAATGTTTCGTCTTCCAGAGGATAAAGCCTTAATCAACCGCTTGGGATTGAACAATCCCGGCCCAGATGTTTTTTTACAAAATCTTAGTAGCTTCAGTGTCAAATCTAGGGCTAAATTCCCAGTTGGTATAAACGTTGCTAAAACCCATAGTCCTGCAATCCTAGGGAACAAGGGAATTGAGGACATTGTTAACTGCGTGAGTAAGGTCCAAGAATTTGCTGATTTCCTCGTTATCAATATCAGCTGTCCTAACACCGCAGAAGGAAAAACATTTGAAGAAGAACAGAGTCTTGAAAACCTGCTTTCGGAACTTTCTAACGCAAGAGGTAAAGGACCTCTTCTAGTAAAATTTTCTCCTGACACCGAACTTTCGCTTTTGGAAAAACTAGTTGAACAATGTGAAAAACACGAAGTATCCGGCTACGTGCTTTGCAACACTAGCCAATCCAGAGCTGGCTTGAATAGTAGTAAAACCAAACTTGAAGAGATTGGCCCAGGAGGCCTGAGCGGAGCCCCTTTATTTGATAAATCCATTGAACGGGTAAGACATGTCTACAAGCAGTTAAGGGGACAGAAACCAATAATTGGCCTTGGGGGAATTGACAGTGGTCAAAAGGCTTGGTCTTACTTACAAGCTGGAGCTTCCCTAGTGGAGCTATACTCTGGTTTGGTCTACGAAGGACCTTGGTTAGTAGATAGAATCAACAAAGAGCTTTCTCAATTACTAGACAAAGAAGGCTGTCAGAACATCAAAGAGATTATTGGTTCAGGAGTGACCCTTTGAAGACTAAACAACATCTTATAATCGCCCTAGATAAAATAACAGTAGATCGGGCTCTTGAAATTGCTGAGCAACTATCAGGTAAAGTGTGGGGATTCAAAGTCAATGACTTACTAGTCAAAGAAGGTCCCAGTATCATAAAGAAACTTAAACCTTATGGACGTGTTTTTGCAGACCCGAAGTTGCATGATATACCCAACACCGTAGCCAACTCCGTTTCAGTTTTAGAGTCCGCTGGAGCGGATTTAATTACTGTTCATTCCAGTGGAGGTCCTTCAATGCTAGAAGCCGCGGCAAAGAGCTGCGGCCAAAGTAAAATTCTGGCGGTCACTGTCCTGACCTCTCTCTCACCAAAAGAATGTCAATCGGTATACCTAAAAAAGCCTGCGCTACTCGTCCCAGACTTTGTTAAACTTGCCAAAGATTCTGGAGTTGCTGGTGTCGTCTGCTCACCGAAGGAAATTGAGTCAGTGCGGTCATTAGTCCCAGAAGATTTTATTGTACTTACCCCTGGAATTCGCCCTGCCTGGTATCAAAAAACAGACGATCAGTCTCGAACGAGCACCCCTAGTGTAGCTCTTGAAGCTGGAAGTAACCTATTGGTAATCGGCAGACCAGTTTGTGAGGATAACAACCCTCTAGCGGCGGTTAAGAAAATCGAAAAGGAGCTGGCTTAGTTCATTATTTTCTTAACAAACTTCTGAAGCTTCCCTGGCGGTCTAGGAGCCACGCGACAAGCCATTTGTAACAAGTGTAGCTCTCCTCTACTCAAAATAGTTTGCGAGCCAGTTGCAGGATTAAAAACTATTCCATCTAAATCTGAATCCAAAATAGAGTCGACAAAATGCCATGGTCTATTCTTGCCAACGTTAGCTTTAGGCTGTTCGTGCCTTACTCCCTCAAGAGCAGGCCCACTCTCATCTTTATTAATAAAGGCAATAGCACAGTCCTGCCCATCGACATCCATAGTCATCCCAGCTTTATGTCCATCTTGAAGAACATATAAATAGGGGAGGGTCGCTATTCTTGAAATTAAAGCTAGACGCTCTGCTTGAGCTATTTGTTGAGATCCTAAAACAAATTCCTGTGGGGTTTCGTAATCAACTATGATTTCCTTCTGCCCTTTTTTTTGAGCATGAACTAAAAGTCTAGTCACGTTCACATTCTGACGCACAAAAACAGGGTTCCTACCTTCCGGAGCTTTTTCAATGATTTTAGCCTGACCATACCTAGCATACTCTTCATCACTGAAAGCATAGCAAGTGGAGCCTGCGCTATTCAGACCAAGGCCTACCATCTCCAAAAGGTCGTTGGTAGCACCATGAAGAGACTTAGATCGAACTATTTCTGGAACTTTTCTAAAGCGAGTGGATTCCACTAAAAAATAAACCGTGCCTCTTGTTGCAAATCTCAAAACTCGCTCAAGAGCCTGGTCCATTTCATCTTGTTCACTACCCTGCTCGTCACTCATCTTCTGAGACTCCATGCAAAACGTTGGTTCCACTACAATATATATATCTTCTACATAGATATAACGGCAATTTGAAAGGAAAGTTTAAATTCTAAAAAAAAATCCCTTATTTCGGCTAAAATCAGGGTTTCAAGCAAAGAATTTGAGTAAGTGGAAACAAAAATCAACACTCTGGGGGGCAATCTTCAAGGATTGGTACCTCATCATTCCCTGCAGGTTGACTAGTACTTTGACCACCAGAGTTATTGTTAATTGGACCATCAACGGCTACACAGTTGGCATCGGAAAACCCAAACCACAAGCTAACCAAGGCCGGTAGGATAAATGATGCTGTCGAAACCGTCAGCAAACTAAAAGCAGCCCGATAGGCTCCAAAAGCAGCGCCTACAATAGCACCAATGCCAGCAACAGCGGTAAGCATAGCTCCAACTGTGCCTTGCATGAGGTCCATCAATTGGCATGTTGCCGAATCAATTTCTTGAGTGTCGAACTGAATTGGCTCATCCAGTGCACCCTGAGCAAAGCTCAGCTCAGGGACTAAAACAACCAGCAAGATAGAAAGAACTGGAGCTAGATTTCTAAGCAGATTAAACATAGGAAAAACCTCAAAAGTTGGTGTATTAACACTGTTATGGTTGTTTTTAGGGGATTAGAAACATTCTATTTCTCAATAATCTCAGCAAATGCCCAGATTTCCGTTTTTACTAAAGATTGCAGACACTTAGCTCTAATCGGTAATACTTCCCAATCCTTACTTTTCAACAGTTAGAGAAAAAAACTACCTTTAAGCAACGAACTCATTGAGCCATCACTTCGATTTTGCTAGAAACGCCGGGCTGTTGATTCTGGGCGATTAGCTCAGCTGGCTAGAGCACCGCCCTTACAAGGCGGGGGTCGTAGGTTCAAGTCCTACATCGCCCACCAGAATCGACTTCAAAGTCTGCCCTATGTTTTTTCTGGCCTGTTTCAGTTTCCAGAGCTAGGGTCGGCTTTCACTTTTGGGGGTGGTAGTTCAGTTGGTTAGAATGCCGGCCTGTCACGCCGGAGATCGCGGGTTCGAGTCCCGTCCACCCCGCCACCATTTTTAGTTTCTGTTTCCATATTAAGTCTCTGGTGACAGAACCGGTTCAAATGAATTGAGATCAAATAATGTCTGAACCAAGCAACACCGTTTCCCACGAGTACAAAGCTCCGCCAGTCGTAAAAAGAAAAGAGAAGGCTGGATGTTTCTTTTACAGCTGCCTAACTGTAATCTGTATCATGGTTGTTTTTACAGGGGCCCTTTACTGGGGAGCAACCACCATTTTGGATAACATTGCTGGAGAGTAC
>CALIEE010000290.1 GCA_938022485.1 uncultured bacterium
CAACCTGTCTCTCCCACTGCAGCGTCTGAAGAGCTTGAGAAATCAAAGCCTCCAGAAACTGATGGGTTCGAGCCGTAGCGCATTACTCTTGCAAAGTAACTTGCCTCTGGGTCCGTTGGTATCAATTCAACTATTCCAACATTGCTTGGTCCAGGGTTCTCATGTCCTGCCTGTAGGTCACGTCTCGCTTGAGCAGGTATTACTACTTCCTCTGTCTCAACCAAAGCTCCCGCTACATCATAGATGTTCTTAGTAAACCCAAGGTATCCACCTGAGAGGTTTATCACCTCTAGCCAGTTGTAGACTGGGTTCGCTGCATCTGCTGGGTTCAAGCTTGGCTGAAACGTATTGTAACTAGAGTAAGTTGTCCCTCTGCTCATGTTAACCAGTGGCAGGTTCAGGTCAAAGTCATACTCTCCTGAGCCTGAAGCATCTAGTTTAAACCTTGCTAAGTTTCCACTTATACATCCACTGTTCTGGTAAGACAGAGTCACCGTTCCAACTTGGTCAACCTGGTAGCCTTCAAGAGCGTTCAAGCTAACATCTAGCTGAGAGTTGCCAGCAAATTCCATCACCTGAGTAGAACGCTGAACGCCATCTGCATCAAAAAGAGCTAGCTCAACTGCCTCTGCTGAAGGACAAGTGTTCTGAACAGTTAGAATGTTAAATTGCTCTAGGAAACCATTCCATGGAACCACTAATGGATTGTCCTGAGCTTCATCAAAACAAGTTCCAGCTAAAGCTGACAAACTTGGCTCCGACGTTCTTACAATCTCAACCAAACCATACTGGTCTGCTCCAAGGTTAAACGGTGGAGATTGAAGGTTAAGCTCAGTTGCCTGACCAGGTAATACCCAGCCTGGCTCAGATGCAATCAAAACTCCCGCAGCGTCAAACACGTTAATCACTACATCAACCACTGTTGGAGGAATAACCCCTGCATCAATCGTTGGATCGTTCTGTCCACCAACCAAAGTAATCGTTGGAGTTAATCCAGTTACTGGGTCAGCATTACTGTCCAGTGCAGGGTCTCCGCCAACTCCGGGAGGAGTTAAAATAAACCCTGGTGGTGGAGTAAACTTAACAGTGTAATCTCCTGGAAGCAGGTTAGAGAGCATATAGAAACCAGGACTACCGTCTATCGGACTCGGTCCAGTAACTAGGTTCAGGGGGTTTCCAAAGGCATCAGTAGTAACCATGTTACCTGCTGCATCAAACAGCATAATGGTTACACCATTAATTCCTACCTCACCCGGATCTTGGATTCCATTTGCATTTGCATCTTCGAAGACAAAGTCTCCTAGAGAGGCGAGCTGAGTAAAACCAAAGTCGTAGGTTGTATCCATGCCAGCCGGTGGAGCCGTCGCCCCAATCGTAGGAACCCCGCCGACCAAAACAGCATCGGAATCGAGTCCATCGTCAGCCCCAACATTTGCAGAGGTTGGAACAAAACCTTCAAGCACTCCACCAGGACCAAAGTCAGCTGGGTTATCCATAACGATTACGTAGTTTTCATTCGCCACAACTCCATCTGCGGCGGTAAAAAGGTAATTGCCGTTAGCATCTGTTGTTGTGGTTGCAATTAAATTCCCTGCTGTATCGAACAAACTAACGGTTGCACCAACAACGGGAACGTCCCCAGCATCCTGAAGTCCATCAACATTAGTATCGATAAACACAGTGTCTCCAATCGCAACAGGACTAAAGCCAAAGTCAAAAGTCAGGTCTGCTCCGCCGCCTGGAGCACTAGCCAAGATTGTTGGGAAACCACCAACCAAAGCAGCATCAGAATCTAAAGCATCATCTCCACCGGCATCCTGCAGAGTGGGTCCAAAGCCCTCTAAAACCCCTCCCGTTGCAAAGTCCGCTGGGTTGTTCATTACGATTGTATAGTCTTCGTTAGGAATAACTCCGTCTGCTGTAGTAAACAGGTAGTTTCCGCTGGCATCCGTTGTGGTGGTCGCAACCAGATTTCCAGCCGAGTCAAACAGACTTACAGTTGCTCCCTCAACCAGGGTGTCACCTGCGTCCTGGATGCCATCCATATTGTTATCAATAAAGACAGTGTCTCCTATCATAACCTCAACAAAACCAAAGTCTAAGCTATGATCGTTCTCACCTGAAGCGCCTGTGGTAACAGCAATTTCCGGGAATACCGCCCCTAAGCCTAGGCTATCTGCAGAAACGCCGTCTGAATCATGAAGATCGCTCAGAGCTTCACTGTCAGATGTCCCGCCTGTCGCGGTCGGAAACAGATCTTCTAAAGGGCCTCCAGCTGCATAGTCTGCCGGGTTATCAAGCCTAATTGTATAATCCTGGTTCGGAATTAATCCGCCGGCTACATTACCATCGTTAAAGTAGTAGTTACCATTGGCATCAGTCACCGCCGTTCCTACTAGCACTCCGGACGAATCGTAAAGATTTACAGTTACCCCATCGAGTGCTGTTTCTCCGGGGTCTTGGACTCCATCACCATCAGCATCAAACCAAACAAAATTTCCTATTTCTAGGGGGGCTAACGAACAAAGAAGCTCTATGTCACCCAATCCAGTTCCCTTACCAAATAGTCCGTTGGGAGACCTTCCCTGAACAACAAAATAGCCATCAATTCCACTTCCATCGATATTACTAAACCTATTTATACCGGAAGTGAAAAAAGCTGAATCAAGAGGATCGAAAGCAGTAGTCAAAACTTCATTTGAACCCGGTAATACTGCAAGAGATCCAGTAGAAGTCTCTGCATGACCACGAAATAAGTCTTCGAAGTAGAATTCACCTTGATTATTATCATCGAGTCCACCAGGACCTTCAGCATTAGTGTCCACACCTGTCGGAGCCGCACTGGTATAAGTTCCATTAGCCGTAGTAACCTGCCCCCCATTCTCCAGAGTATAAACGCCGTTCACCACCCCCACTCTGAGTATATCCCCGCCAGCATATAATTCTATCTCTAAAGGGTTGGCCGGATCTGGGGAAATATTTCCTGAACTAAACTGATGAGCCGTTCGGTCATCAAAACCAATAATCAAAGATCCATCATCGTCGAACTCGATATCAGTAAACATCGGTGTCGCAAAACCGACCCGAAAATCATCGTCACATAACAGAAAGTCAATTGGAGCAGACTGATCATTCCACCCCTGCCAGTTAACATGATCAGGACTATCAAAGTCACAATCTCTAAAATTGACAAGGCGGCCTTTATCATAGCTAAGATCTATGTTTATTAAACTTGGACCAAACCCTGAAGCACCACCGACATGGTCCAACTTAACTATGTGAGCATCTAAATCTGCAGGCGTTGATCCAACAACACTCCCGTCACAAACAACACCTAGGTAAAGCTCCCCTTGGTAGTATTTAAGCGCAAATGGTCTTTCTTCTCCCCCATTACAACCAAGGGCTGGGGTTGGATAGGAATTAATCAATGTTACTGGTGCAGTTGTTGAAATCTCATACACCACTTTATCAAAAAGATTTACAACAAATAAAGATTCACCATCTTCAGAAACATCAATATCACCGATACCGACCTTGCCTACTTTAGCAAAGGCATCCATATCAAGCGAACTGTCCCCAGCATTCGGCGTAAGCCCTCGGCTTGCATTCCTTAAAGCTGGAGTAGCTCCAGTTCCAACCAAACCAAAGTTAATAGCCAACCCAGCTGGATCGGCTAAATCCACAAAACTACTTATTGTTGGACTGGCTGGGTTTGCAGAATAATCGGCCAAATAGATTCCCCCCTCGCCAAGAGGACCTAGTCCTGTGTGCCTCTTAACGAATGCCGATGTAAATAGCTCCTGGGTTGATTTTTTATAAGCTAAGCCATAAATCGCTCCCATTTGGTTACTAAAAGCGTCATGCTGAGCCGCATTTGGCATTCCAGTTCTACCGTCCCCACTTGAATTATAAGGAAAACTTAATAAAACATCGCCCAACGCCGATGATGATGTAGGGTCAGTAAGTGGATCATTCTGGAAGAAGCAGCTTAAAGCGACATTTGGATTGTCTTCACAGTGATTGTCAGGATCATTAACGGCGAAGTTAGCAGCAAGTGCTCCATCAGGCACAAACTGCACAGAACTGCCATGATCGCCGCCATTCGTGCTCGATGAAAATCCATCAGGCAAACTAGTTATCTCTAGTCTATAATCCCCCGGAGTAGCAATTGGAATTGCGTAAGAACCAGTGGAGGGATCATTAAATCCGTTACAAGAGGCATCTGGCAAACCTGAACCGACGCAAAAGAAAGGATAACTTATTGCAGAGCCGACTGCATTGTTGTCCGAGTCATAAGCCGTGATCTCAACACCTCCGATACCACGATCTCTAGCTCCAATTGAACCATCGGAACTAAAATCCTCGAAGACTGTCCCTGTTATATCTGCCAAGGCACTAGTCGAAAATAATAAGGTACAGATAAGTATGATTTCTTTAGAATGATAGCGCATTGTAGAGCTTTCCTTAGGACGTTATTAAGAGCCACAACAGATTATTTAAAAACTTTTAGTAGAGCAAGTTTTTAAAAGCAAAGTCTTGAGTCAGTTATCAACCAATAACAAGAAACTGTCTTGATGGTCCAGTAAAGGTTTAGATACGGAAGGGTAAAAAATCAAAGTCTTGCTAAACTTGGTAGCTAGAAACCGGCAAACTATTCTCATAGAAATAGTCGAGAAAGCGACTCTGAGAGGTTGATAAAATTGAGGGTAAGTTTAAGTTTCTTAGCGCACTAGTCAGTTAGGTAACTGAGGGTATTCACCGCTGCCTATTGCTCCTTCCTCACTGCCATCGAGATGATTTTTTAGGCTAGACTCACTTCCATTGTTCTGGCGGCTTTCCAGTTGCCTCCTAGATTCAGGATTCGTGGTGTGAGCTATCCGCCCTGAGCCTGTATCTTCGAACCGTATAGCTGAATATCCGCGAACTATTCGAAGCAACTCACAGACTATTTCGTTCACGCTACTTGCCTGACCAAGCAACTCTTTAGCGGAGAAAGCAGCCTTTTCTGAGGAGGCTGCATTGGTTTGAGTAATATCATCAATTTTGGCCAAAGCCACTGCTACCTGACCTAGAGCATCTGACTGATCACCACAGGCCGAAGCAATTTCTTTCACCAGACCTGAGGCTCTCTCCGAATCACTAGAGATATTCTCAAGCACTTCCATAGTAGATTTTGAAACCTCCACTCCCTCTAGCGCCGTTTCCTTTGAAGTTTGAATTCGACTAGAGGTGCTCTTAGCAGCTTCGGCACTTCGTTGAGCCAAATTTCTAACTTCGTTCGCAACTATCGCAAAACCTTTTCCTGCTTCACCTGCTCTCGCAGCCTCAACCGCAGCATTCAACGCGAGTAGGTTTGTCTGAAAAGCTATCTCATCGATAACTTGAACAATCTCAGTAGTCTCTTCAGTTGCATTCTTTATCGAATCCATGGCTTTCACTACTTTTTCCATAGAAGTAACGCCCATCTCAGAGCTATTCTTTGCTCTCTCTGAAAGTCGATCAGCTTCTGATGCATTAATAGCATTTCGCTTAACCATTTCCGTCACAGTTCCTGTTGAAGCGATGGTTTTGGTCAGGACTCGAGCTTGGTCTGCAGTCAGTGATGCCAGAATTTCCCCACCAGCGGCAATTTGATTAGCAGAGCTTCTCACTGTGTTGGCTCCAATATCCAATCTCTCAATTATCCTGTTCAGTCTCCGGGACAACCAAATTGAGAAAAGAGTGGCTAAAATTCCTCCTGCGAAAGCAGCAAAAAACATCATCCAAACTGACTGTCGCTGGAGTTCTGAGTTATTATCGATAACTTTTTTTGCCGAATCATCAGCTTCTTGCAAAGCGCCATCCACTTTGAGCCTTGCGACCTGCGCTTCTTCTCGTGCAACTCTTAAAACCTCCTCTATCTTAGTGTGGGCTTTATTTGAAATTTGCCTACCCCGCTCAACGAGCAAATTACCTTCAGTTCTATCATCCTCAATAAACGACTCATATGCAGAGGTCATCACCTCCCGGTAATCATTCTTTAGCTGAAGAAGCTCCGCTGACAAACTCGGCTTGAAATCTGCAAGCTTCGTCAGTTCGGCTTCCAGTTTCTCCGCTGTTTTTTCCGCACTAATTTCAGAATCATTCTGCCAGCTCAGAGCAAGCTCAGTTAACCAGTAAGAGTACTGGGAAAATGACTGCAAGACATGCTTCAGACTCTGATAACGGTCGAAGGCTTGCCCTTGAGACTTGAAGGCAAGCGCTTGATTAGCCACCACTCTTCTTTGTAGGTCCATCTGCTCTGAAAGGAATAAACTCTGGCCATTGAGTTGAATGTAAAAATAGGCAAGGAAGCCGATTAACATCGAAATGAGTATCGTCGCTAGACCAGCTATTTTAATCGCAAGGCTGCTGTTTCTAAGTAAAAATTCCATCATTACCCTATCTATTTTTTCGACCCTGGAGAGGGAATACTTGAGGGTAATCTGAACCAAACTCAATTAACCTAATAAGCTGTAATTACTTGGTATTTAAATCACCTTTAGTGCGCAGCTATAAACCACTCCAGAGCCTTCTTGCTCTGCTCTCTACACACTCAATAGCCTGACTCTGAATATACTAGAATAATTTTCGTCTTACTCGGTGGGAGCTAGATCAGCTAAAATTACTGAGCCTCAAAAGATAATGTCTTTGACTCCCCACATTTTTCAGCTACATATAGACGGTTTTACTATGCATCGATATCTCTTTATAATTTCAGCTCTTTGGCTCTTCACCTCCACAGTGGCAGTTGCCGAGCCTGTTGTCGTTGTGGTCAACAGCCGAAATCCTGTTAACTCTTTAAGCAAAGAGCAGGTTCAAAGATACTTTTTGCTGACTGAAAAGAAATGGCCTGGCGGCGAAAAAGTTAAGCCTTTGGGTCTCAAAGATGACCTCCCCACCAAAAATAATTTCATTTCATCTATTCTTGGCTTAAGTCAATCTGCCTACAGCAGACACTGGCTAAGAGCAAAGCAAAGGACTGGTGAAGTCGAGCCTAGAAGGGTCAAATCAGAAATATTTGTCTCTCGTATTGTAGGCTCCGGACTCAATTCAATTGGGTACGTATCGCTTGATTATTATAAATCACTCTCAACAAAAGAAAAAGAAAACTTGAAAGTAGTTTTTCAAGGTGAGATGAAAGATTCTTAGACTACTTGTCTTCTAGGCTTGAACAATAGTGCCTATAGTTTTTTCAAATTGCTCAGGCTTAATAGGCTTTAAAATCCTTTCTTGCACTCCTAAATCTTCGAGCTGTTTTTTTCTCTCATCACTTCCTTCAGTGGTCACGACAACAACTTTGGTCTGATCGTAACTTTCGTGCTTAGAAAAATTCTCGAGAAATTCAAAACCGTTCATCAGCGGCATATTGAGATCCAGGAAAATAAGATCGAATCCATTTTCTTCGACCATTTCAAGAGCCTGCTCTCCATTCTCTGCCTGAAAAACCTCTGCTTCCTTAAGATCTGTGTTCTGAAGTAGTTTGCTAATTACTGTTCTAATTACCATCGAATTATCGACTATCAGTATTTTATCCATGACAAACCTCAAACTAAATCAAGCCAATCTTTTGGCAGTTCAAATCAAAATATTTTATATCTACAGTAATAAATCGACAGTTAATCAAATATCTTGAGACTTTCTCCCTGTATAAAATGCCAGGAACTAAACTAGGCCTTGTGCTAGCCATAAATAGGGTTTCTCTATTCTAGGAATAAACCTGAAGGCTCCCCTACCTCGGATCTTATAGATCTTAGCTCTTCAGCACTAATAGTCGAATCGCATAAAGCTGCCAAGTCAGCCACTAATCTCACTTGACCGTCTGAAAGTATCGCAGCCCCAGCAAGACCCCGACTGGCAGAATCTATATGACTCAAGGGATGAACAATTGCTGAGCATGTGCCCAAAATCTCATCAACGCCTACAGCTATGTAATCATCACCTCTTTCGCTAATTACAAAGATATCACTTTGACCAGAAGTATCCGGCTCAACAAGTCCAATGAGAGCCCCTAAAGAATGAACTGGCACCTCCCTAT
>CALIEE010000291.1 GCA_938022485.1 uncultured bacterium
AGCTGAGGTAAATTCGGTATTAAAATTTGTTGTTTTCCCCCTGGGCCAGAAACCCGACCACTGTCACTAATATTAGCAGCCAAACAACCAACACAGACTGTTCCATACTCGGGGTGCTCTTCCATGCTCTCTATTACTTTCTCAGCCAGTTCACCACTTCCCACAACTAGAACATGGCGTAGATTGTATCCTCTTCTTCTCATCGCACGTAGGAAGGTTCGTATCATTCCCCTTGAAAAGACAAGCATTACAGTAGAAAGCCCCCAAAATACGAAAAAGACTAGACGGGAAAAAGGAACGCTTTTCTCTCTAAACAGGTAGGTGAGGGCAAGCAAAACAACCACGCTCAAGGAGTTAGCTCGGATTACCTTCCAAGCCTCTCTCGCTCGATTAGAACCTCGCATAGGCCGATAGAGGCCAAACTTTCTGAACACGTATGCCCAAACCAGCCAGATGAACAAAAGTATACGAGCATAGTCGGCTAATTCGGGGATTCCTTTCTCAACTGGGATCAAGCCTGAACTAAACCTAAGCCAATAGGCTAATCCCCAGGCAAGCGAAGCTACCAGCAAATCTGATGCTGTAAAAAAAGCTTCAAAAAGTTGGGTATGCTTCTTTAACATCACAAAAAACTAAGCCCCTGCCGTCAATTTACCAAGAGTCATCTCTGATTTATTCTTTTGACCCATCACTTGAACCACAAGCTCAGAAAAGTCTTTTTGAAATCGAGATAAAGAAAACTTTGCAGAATTATTCACGCAATCTTTTTCCTTGAATTGGCTCTCATTTGCCATAAATTTCTTAACCGCTGCTTTGACCTGATCCACACTAACCTCTTCGAAGAAAAGACCCGAGTGATCTTCTTCCACAGTCTCTAAGGCGCCGCCTTTACCCAAGGCAATAACAGGGCGACCTGCCGCCTGATTCTCCACTGGAGTTATGCCAAAATCTTCCTCTGCGGCAAAGACCATCGCCCTACTGGTTCTATAAAGCATTCTAAGCTCTTGTTCAGAGACAAAGCTCTTAAAACTGGTCCTAGGGCCGGCAAGCTGATGGATTCGCGGAGCCTCCGGTCCTCTACCGACAACAACCAGTGGAAGGTCAAGCTCTCTAAACGCTTCAACTACAACATGGGTGTTTTTGTATGGGACGAGTGCGTTGACCACTAAAAAGTTATCCTTCTTCTTGGCCTCTTTCAAAGTTTCTGAACCAAAAGCGGCGCAATCTACAGGAGGGTAAATTACTTCAGATTCAAGCCCGTAACATCTCTCGATTCTTTTTTGAACAAACTCACTGATTGCTACCAATCTAGTGACCCCTTCAGCACCCCGATCCCATTTTCTAAGCATGCCCGCAACTGGTCTTACCAAAGGCTCTATGCTTCTTCCCTTAAAGTAGGAATCATACTGGTCCCAGATATAGCGCATCGGAGAAAGGCAATAGCAAATATGAGGAACTCCCTCAGGCACTCGAATATTCTTGGCAAAGCAATGACTAATCGAAATTACCAAATCATAATCACTAAGCTTGCGGCTAACTTCCTTCGCTACTAATGGCATAATCGGAAGAAGATAACGGTAAAACTTTCGAACTCCGGGTAGCTTCTGAAGCTTACTTGGAAAAATATTGTGGCTATTGATCTGAGGACTGATTTCTTTTTTGTTATGAATCAAAGTGAAAATGTCAGCCTCAGGGTACATCAAACAAAGCACCTCAAGACATTTTTCCCCGCCCCGCATTCCAACTAACCAATCATGAACGATTGCTACTTTCATTGCCCACTCCGCCTGCGGTTCTTCTGCCCTTCAGCAAACTCTTTAGAAGAATGCTTTTCCACCTCAAAAGGACTGCCGGTCAACACTCGCTGGTAACAGTCAAGGGTCTTTCGAGCCATTTTTTCAATTTTAAAATTCAGGCTTTGCTTCTTTCCAAGCTCAATAAGCTCAGAACTAAGTTTCTCATCTTTATCAAATACCTCTATTGCATCAAATAAAGCGACAGAAGAAAAATCTTTAGCAACTAAGGCTGCGCCACCACACACCTCTTTAATGGCAGGAACCGGAGAGCAAATTACTGGTGAACCAAAGTGCATTGCCTCAAGGGCAGAAAGACCAAAGCCCTCCTCTCTTGAAGGTAGTAGTAGAGCCTTGGAACTTAGATAAAGACTAGCTAGTTTCTGCTCATCTAGACTACCAACAAACTTCAAATTAGCACTAAGCCCAGCTTCTTCAACAAAGCTCTGAGAGGCTGGTCCGAAACGATTTCCAACTACTGCAATATCAGGAGCCTGTCCCGACCGTGTTTCCTTAAGCAGTTTCCAAGCTTTTACTAGTTCAATAAATCCCTTGTGAGGTCGGTCACTTCCAACATACAGGTAAAAGCCTTCGCTAAGACCTAGCTCCTGCAAAGTCTCTTCCGTTGAGTTATTTTCTAGCTGAACGGAACCGGAGCCAAGCGAATTACCAAGTGATTGACGAAGCGAATTATGAATAACTGATATTTTTTCTTGAGCCACCTCCACATGGCGCAAAATGCTTTCCTTAGCTGCCTCACTAACTGTAATTATTCCATCAGCTCTGCTTGCGGCAGACGCGATCAACTT
>CALIEE010000292.1 GCA_938022485.1 uncultured bacterium
TGGTGGGGAAGAGGGACGTTGTCTTTTGAACGAGGAGAAGGAGCGGATTAAAGGAGAAGCGGAGAAAACTAGAGCAGCTAATCAAGAAATGAATCGGAGAATGGGGCAGCTCTCAACCGGGTTTGAGTTAGGTAGTGATACGGATTCAATGGTAGATTTTTTAGCTAGGTTGTTTGGGGTTGATTGATTTTCTATAGTAGGAGCTCAATCCTTTAGAAAAAAACATAATTTAAACAGGTTTCAGTATATACCTTAGTCTGATAACTTTCTTCTAAATGTTCCTTTAGGCTTCAAGCCCACACTATTGTTAATGAAGTTTAACTCTAAATGGATATAGATTCTGAAACTCCGTCATCATCGATGACCTCAAGTTTTGAGACACAGAATGGTTCTTCTGTCTTTCATAGGTATCGATTCCGCATACTTGGTATATTAGCGATCTTGGTAGTTCTGACTTCGATTGTTGCTAGGCAATCGGAGAAGATGAAAGAGAGTAAGGAGGAACTACAAAAGGTAGATAGTAGCCTAGTAGCCACTCTAGATATAGACTCTAGGAATGGTTTAAAGAATAGCACTAGGAATGAGGTGAAAAGAAAAGGGTCTTCCGTTCAAGGGGGTAATGAGGAGTATAGTGCTAGAGCTATAGATGCAGGCGTAGCTGAGCGCCTTAGGAGAGAAATTACTCTCAAAGCCGAATCTACTCGGCGCAAGAAACTATTAGCCAAGGCAGAGAAAGTCGATAAAAATCAGACTGTCTCCCGGTCTGAAGAGGGATTTTCTCTTGAAAATGTTAAACCGGTGGAACCAACGACAGCTGGGGCAGTTTTAGATGACCTCAGGCAAAAGAATCGATTTAGAGATAAGGGGCGAGCAGGAGAAGCTGCGTTACGGAACAAATTAGATGTTGAGGCTTCAAGGGATCCATATCTTTGGCTTAGCTCTATTGCCGGTTGCGAGCAGGCTCTGGATTTATTTAGAGCGCGATATGCACCGTTTGGGCCCTATTCGCAGCTGGCTAAGGAACAAAAACAGAATGTTGATGGGGCAGTTCGGATTTTATGCGGTGAAGCTTTTAAACATTGTGATTACTCGATTTGCTCAACCTCGAATGGCGGAAAAGTTAGTTTCGATCCGAAACTGATGAAAGAGAAATACAATACTTTATTGAAGAGCAGAGAAAAGACTAGGAAGAAATTGCTTCAAGCAGGATCTAATAAAAAGAGCAAAGGAGATAATTGGCAAAGATTTTCCTTAGAGGAAAGTTCTAGTTCAGTCGAAACAATTGATGAACAAGCAGGGGTAAGTAAAAAGAAAGATCTGAATGCCTCTGAAAAACGCTATTATGATGCTCGACGGCGAAGGAATCAGAGAAAGAATAGGTAAACTACTTTAACCTTAGCTTTTTATTTTCCTACGATTGCTGGTCTAAGCTGATCGAACGTCTTACCGAAAATCAGTGACACTGGTTCATGAGTGAGCCTGAGTCTAATTCCTCCACAACCATATCCAGCAACCCGAGGCCATGGTGGCTCCCATGCTTCGTTTGAAAGATAATTCTCGGCGTCATTTTGTAATCTAGGCATACAAACCTGAGTCGCCCCAGAATCGTTTTCTAAACTCTCAGCTACTGCCAGAACTGGTGAAGCGGGACCATTTTCCTCCGGGGGCGGGGGTGGTGTTAGATCATAGGCTTCCGAATCAGCTACGGTGTTATCAGCAAAGTTTTCCTGATTTTGTTGATTAGCTAAATTATTCACCCCTTGTGCTCCTTCACAAGCTGTTATGCAGGCAGATTCAACACTCTTTCTGCAACTTCCAAATATTCCTCCGCAGGGCCGACTACTGGTTTTTCTTTTAGCTCCACTACATATATTGGAACAGTCCCATGTGCCTCTCGGCTGTCTGGAAATCCCATCCGCGCTTGTGACACAATCAATGCTAGTCACGTCATCACCGAGCGAGCTCGCGCCATTAGTGAGAGCTGTTACGCACGCACTATCAAAGCCTATCCACTGATATTCGCGACCATCTTCGCTGGTAGCCCCAGGAGCAGTGTTAGACAAAATAGGATCATTCAGCAGGGGCCCTAAATTCTGTCTGGTAGGCTCAAAGTTAGGATCTGATGTCCATCCAACAGGGACGTGTATGCCCCCGCAAACTTCGTAGCAAGACCATGCATTTTCGAATGCTGCTTCTTCAGCTATTTCTTCTAGTGCGTTTCCAATATCTCCAAAACAAACATCTACCCATTCCGGTATTGTATATGGCTCAACGCAAGCAACTTCTTCGTCTGGCGAAGTGTTTGGAAGACAGGATGGTTCAGTGAAACCCTCTAGGTTTTCAAGCAAGTCATCTAAGTTTTGGTCTTGTTGAACTGGACAGCTAACTGTGGTTGTATTTGAGGTACAGTTCTCAGGAATCGGCCCTGAGGCAGTGCTAGGGTCACAAGATCTACACCAGTCCTCGGAGTCTAGTTGGTTAGAAAAATTAGAAGCTTGATTTAATAAATCCAAAAACTCTGGCATCGAGTAAGCGAGATCTAGCGCCCAGTCATTTATGTCTTTTGAATTTCCAATGTCAGAAGTATTTTGGTTCCACAATACTGGTTGATGTACTGAGTCATCCCATGGGCCAGGGTATCTAACAATAGGTCCTCCCTGATCTTCTAATTCGGTTAGTCTAAAATCAAAAATATTTATAGGAACAAAACCCACAACAACCGGGCTGGTTTGTGCATCAGGAAAAGCCGCGGAGGAAGAATAATTATCGGTCATTCTGGCCCCAAAATCGCAGTAGTCCCAATCCCTAGCTGCAACTAGCATGGCTTGCCCTACGAGTACTTTGGAGTTGTAGTTATCAGCATCAATAGTACCTCCGACAGGTGTGTGGCACATTGGATTTGTAAATCTTCTGGGACCTCCGCCAGGCCTCGGGTGTTGATGTCTTTGAGTTATTGATCCGCCACTCACATGAATATAGTCAGAGGTATTTCCCATTGCTAGGCCCATTTGAACTGGAGCCCTAGTTACTTCAAGAATTGTCTGACTGGGGGCATTCGGGTCTGGTACTTCTCTTACTGTAACATCTCTTGGATCAGGACTGTCTCCCATAAAAACAACTCTCAACTCTCCTAAAGGGTCTCTATACGCTCCAGAGCCACTTCTAATATTTCTACGTTTAGGAAAATTGGCTCTATAGTTAAGAGAATCCACTGAGTTGAAATTGGCATTGCCGACGTTGCTAAGAGTGGACTGACCGGGGTTAGTATCAAGTGTATTTCCGGGATTTCCATCAACAAATACATCTTCAAAAGTCACTGAGCTATCAGAAATAGCATCTTCTACGGCTTGACTCATCGCTGAATTCAGAAATTCACTTCCGGTATCATCGCTAGCTCTAATTGGTCTAAAACCGGCACCAATTCTCCCACGACGTATTGGATTGTTTGCTTGAGCTCCGAATGCCGCAGCAACTGCTGAGCCGGAAGATGGAGCATTGTTTCCACTGGTTCCTGGAATACCTAAAACTGCATTGATTGAAGGAGCTTTACAATTAGGTTGCCAACCTTCAATATTAGTTCCATCCGATCGGCTTTCAAAACAGTTATTTCCTGTGCCCGGGAAGTTGTAGAGGGGAGGCAAGGGATATCCATCTGACCTTAAGTTACCATCGACTCTCGCTTTGAAAGTGTCAGAGCCAATGTCATAACCTCTGTCTAGACCAACTGCTTCCCTAGCAATAATTTCTCTG
>CALIEE010000293.1 GCA_938022485.1 uncultured bacterium
ATCAGAAAATACTTCAATTAATTTACCAGTGTCTGATTTAAAAGAAACATCACCTAGTATATCAGATTTATGAATTATTTTTTCAGAAAGACCTATAAGGTTATAGTTTAAAAACACACCATCTACTTTCGACTGATTCTCTCTAAAGTCTTCCAATACAAAAAGATCGTAATGTTCTTTAGAGATTCTAACCATACCAGAAGTCGCAGGCTCATTCGTAAAAGGCGCGCAACTTTCAGCCAGGTCAATCCAAGTAAGGATTGGTATCTTCGATTTTTCTGAAGGAGGTATTAGGGTTTTTATTTTTAATGCTAATTCAAGACGAGAGTTGCCATCATTTCTCATTTCTAGCAAGGTCGCATTAATTGCTTCCTGATATTTTTTACAAAATTCCACATCGATATCGTTTTCAGCAGCGAAGGAAAATTTTTCAATTCCCAAGACCAAAGCCAAGGTAAGTATTACGCTCTTCAAGTACATAATATTCTCTCTTGTAGAAAAAGTTTAGAGGACCTAAGAACCTAAAAGCTCTCTAGCCCGAGAAAAAGCATTTATCGGACTAGAAAAGGTAGCTAGTTACCAAAAATAAATAATAGAGAGCAGGATTATTACAGTAGGTTAAATTAATAATGATTGTTAAAAAATTAGAGCTTATATTAACATCATTCGATAAAAATAGCGAAGATGGTTTTAGTCTATTATAAAGATCATTTAGATCTTAAAAAATAGGTCCAATGTTTTGATTGAGCAGCTAGAACATAAAAGTTACCTATTGGAGAGATTCCCCCTGAACTTCTAGCGACTAATTAATCGTTATACGATAGTTGCTATGTAGAAATGCACGTTATCTCCGAACCTGTCCCCACCATTAAAAGAATTTATCAGCAAAAGATGATCAAAGACAAATATTTTTGGTCATTCAAAGTCTGTCCTAAGCGAGTGAACTGATTATAACAGTCGAGTCGCTTGTGCTTTTAAATACATCTACCAATATAGAGTTATAAAAGATCAATGAGTCTTAGCGTAGTTATGGCAAATACAAATGAGTAGTTTCCTAAAAAATCATAGCTTTTATTCGACAATAGAAATGCCCCAGTGCCCATTGTAACTACCTCAAGTCACAAACCTCTGTAATTATTACTACTAAAATGCGTATAGCTAAAACTGGATACGGTTAAAATGGGCGAACCTCAGGATTCTAAGGCGCTGAGATACATTCGATACGGTGTTGTAAAATACGTGAGGTCTTATTGTCCAAGATTTTGGCAAAGCTCAACTACTATATTTAAAGGTCCAGCTGAGCTAACGCATTATCTCTAAAAACCTCAGCCTCTCGGATATAGCGTCTAAGCACCTCCACACTCGCATGCCCAGTTTGCTTCTGAATAGAGCGCTCCGAAGCCCCAGCCATAGCAGCAGAAGTAGCAAACCCTGCTCTAAGCGAATGGCCTCCAAAGTTCCGGCTACTTTTTCCAATCAGACTACAGTATTTTTTAACAATAAGAGCAACTGTCTGAGCAGACATCCGAGTTTGCCGCGGCTTATCAAACTTCGTAACTGCCCGGAATAGGGGACCAGAGCGAAGCCCAGACACCTCAATCCAGTGACACAAGGCTCTAACAGCGCAAGTCTCAGGATGTTTTCCGTATGGTAAACCAACTTTTCTACCTCGTCGCTCCTGATCAGTTTTTTCTTTCCTAACCATCAACACTAAGCCTTCCTCAGCCTTAGAAATGTCCTCCACATCTAGGTTTGAAATATCACTGCGCCTCAATGAACTACCAAACCCAACAAGTAAAACTGCCTTATCTCTAACTCCAACGAGAGTGCTGGTGTCGCATAACTCAACTATGTCTTTTAGATCATCAACCAGTAGGGGCTCTTTTCCGCGTGCAGGCTCTCCAAGCTCGCGCCTAAGCCTCTTCATAGTGTTTCGTACCACCCACTCCTGAGTAGGGGACTTTAGCCCACTTCTCTTATGGGCTTCTGAAATAGCGGACACCCGCCTAGAGACCGTAGACATCTTTAGTTTTAGCTTCTCAGCACAAAATCTAAGATAAGTGGCTAAAACCTCAGGCTCAACTGGTAGCGCAGACTTCTTTCGGTTAAAGCACCAGGTGGTAAAATGCTTCCAGTCAGCCCTGTAGGCTTTCTGTGTGTTTGGAGCATCAGCCAGAGCAGCAAACTCATAGGCCTCCCGAGCCTCCAAATTTGCAAGCTTCCCAGTCTCTGAAACAACGACAGCTTTTCCAGTATTTTTTCGATTCTCAGTCATAATCAATCCTTTATTAGCCTAATTATGATGCAGCAGAGGGGTAGGTGGTTGCAAGAAATATCTAAGGATTAAAGTAAGCTAAGTCCCCTAACTAGCGATAATCCTTCATTATCACTAGTTGTAAATTGTTGACTTTTTCAACTCTCAAAACTTTTACTATAAGGGTTTGAGATAAGTATTGGTTGTAAATGAAAGCGAAAAACCATATTGGGAATATACTCGGCGCTAAAAATGCTACGCCGAGTATATCAACGTCTAGCGATGATTATTTGAGATCAGAGGATAAGTCATCCATCTCCTTCTCAATATCATCCATCATGTTGACCATTTCACCCATAATACTGCCCATGTTTTCAGTCATGATTCCCATCATACCGGTCATTGCCTCGGTCATTGTTCCCATCGTATCTTCCATGGTACCCATTTGGCTGAGCACATCTTCCGACATCTCTTCAACTGACAAGTTCATGTCCATCATTTCACTCAACCTATCGTCACTTTGCTCAAAGCGAAGACAGAGTTGCTCGGTGTTAAAATGGACTACGGTCCCTTCATCCATCGCAAGCATGCAGCGAATGTCAGTTGATATCTCCTGATTAGCCAGTCTGCTGAATTTTATTAACTCCTGAATTTCAGCTTCCGGACAAGTGTCTGAGCAACGAAGATACTGCAACGATGTCTTGGAGACGGGAGACGACGACGTTTTACTGTATTTTAAAATGGAATGACCATTGATTTCACTCACTGAGTAGGAGGACGAAGTGCCAATTCTTGGCTCAATGTCACTTCCCAGAGCAGGAAAAGCAAAAAGCAGGATGGCAGTAAAAA
>CALIEE010000294.1 GCA_938022485.1 uncultured bacterium
GTGACTTCGCGAGCAGTTCGGAGCGGGCCGGTTATGGTGGTGATGCTTTAGTTACTGGGTCTGCTTTCGCTAATACTACTGTTGATAATCGCTCTGCTAGGGAGGTTCAAGCAGAGAATGTTCAGCAGCCTGCCCTAGTAAAGGCTGCTAATAGTCAGGCCCGTACACAGGTGGTGATCCGAAACCTCAAAAAGATAAAAACTCAATCTGAATGTACCAATCCTCCTTGTGACTATTTTTACTCGCTGAATGCTGTGGTTCAGAATACTGGCTCACGAGCGATTAAGGATGTTGCTTTTGGTATTGGAATATACTGGAAGGGGGATCAGCAAAAAGCTTTGTTCCCGGTGTTCGGAGAGCCTTTGGGCGAGAACGAAGAGATCTTGGAGCAAAGCAATATTAATTTGGAGCCAGGTGAGTCAAAGAATATAAGTGTTGAATTGGAGCAAGCGATACCAGTGGTTCCCGGAGGTTCGTTTGAGCCAAGTATCAGAGTGCTCAGCCATTCTTAGTTTACTCATGTTTTCGACAAATTTTTTTGGCCAAAGTTGTTTCGAACTAAGTAGTTCGTTCATATTTTCTGTTTAGGATCACTTAATTGCGCTCAGTGTTTGTAAAGACCTTCGGCTGTCAGATGAATGAATATGACAGCGAGAAAATATTCGCTCTGCTTTCAGCGGATCATCGACCAGTGTCTAGTGCTGAAGAAGCGGATTTTGTTTTTGTGAATACTTGCAGCGTTCGAGAGAAGGGAGAGCATAAGCTTTTCTCTCTTTTAGGTCGCCTTAGAGATCTCAAAGAAAGTAAGCCTAATTTAGTGGTTGGCGTAGGTGGTTGCGTGGCTCAACAAGAAGGTAAGAATATTATCAAAAGAGCGCCATCCGTTGATTTTGTTGTTGGCACTCACAATCTTTCTTTAGTTCCTTCACTCTTAGACTCGGCGAAAAATGGAGTTACTGGTCAAGTAGCCGTAGATTACAGAGACGAATGGGAAGAATTGCCAGAAGAACTTGATTCCTATTCGCCACTGAAACAGGGCGAAGACGGAAAGCTAGATAGTTCGTTTGGTGTATTCTATTCGCCAGTAAGAGCGATGGTTGCGATTCAAAGAGGCTGTAATAAGAACTGTTCTTTTTGTGTAGTTCCCACCACCCGAGGACCCGAGGTAAGTAGAAGTTTTTCCGAAATAGAAAGAGAAATTAAACACAAGGTTGCAATAGGGGCACGTGAGGTAATGCTTCTGGGTCAAACAGTAAACTCCTGGGGAAGAGATCTGCAGCCAAGGTCTAGTTTTGAAGAGTTGGTAAAGAGAATATCAGAAATTGATAAGCTCGAAAGAATAAGATTTACAAGCCCTCACCCGGCTGAAGTGCGCCCTGGCTTTATTGATTTGTACGCCACTAACCCTAAGCTTTGTCCTAGTATTCATATGCCTTTACAGTCTGGCTCAAACAGGCTCCTCAAAGAAATGAACCGGAATTACAAGGTTGAGAGATATTTGGAGATTGTTGATCAGGTCAGAGAAGTTCGCCCAGATATTGCAATATCAACTGATATTATAGTTGGTTTTCCTGGGGAAACTGAAGATGACTTTGAGCAAACTATGGAGGTTATCGAGAAGGTTAGATATCAACTTATCTATTCCTTTGTATATTCTCCTAGACCCAACACAGTCGCTTTAGATAAGTACGGATCTGAGACTGAGCCGAATAGAGAAGTCGCGGGTGCTAGACTTTGCCGACTGCAAGCAAGAGCCTCAGAAATTGCTGGGGAGATAAATTCAAAGAGGGTAGGGCAGCAGTCTACCTTATTAATTGAGAAAATTGATAAAAAATCTAATGGTCAGCAACTAATTCGAGGAAGGAGCCCTGAAAATGTAGCTGTGGAGGTAGATCTTTCTGGCTCATCTGAGCTTTCTAAGGTTAACTCCAAAGACCATCCGGTTGAGGGTAGTTTATTGGGTTATCGGGTGACGTCAGCCTCACCACATGGACTCTACGGGGAAACTTTGTAGTGTGCCTTGATAGAGAGAGTTAGGGAGATTTTAATGTCTGAAACTGACCAAGAAATGTTTGTAGCGGGCCTAGTGCTAGACCCTGCTTCAAATGCGCCAATCGTCATCTTGAAGAATTCTCAAGGTGATGTTTGTTTGCCAATTTGGATTGGTCTAGCTGAGGCAACAGCTATCGCCTCCGCTCTGAAGAATGTGGATCTCGCCCGTCCAATGACTCATGATTTGATGACGAATATCTTGGACGAACTGGAAGCCCGAGTTGTTCAAATTAGAATTAAAGGTTTGCAAGAGAATACTTTTCTAGCGGACATTGATTTAGCCATTGGAGAGGTTAGTAAATCAGTTGATGCGAGGCCAAGTGATGCAATAGCTCTGGCGGTTAGAGTTAATGCTCCGATTATGGTTGCAACAGCAGTGCTAGACCAAGCCCAGGTTCAGCTTGTAATTGATGAAAACACTGGTGAAGAACTACCTCCAACGGCACGTGTCGAATCAACGGAGTTTGTTGCTGAAAATTTCGCAAATATTGATGAAGAAAAATGGGCTGAAATTCTAGATGGAATGGCCCCGGATGATTTCAAGTATAAGATGTAGACCCGATAAACTACAGTTAACACTAAAGAGGTAGTAGTTTAGGGATTTATAAATTAGAAAAAATAGAGATAGATGACTAGGCAACAAGAAAGTAGCGAAGAGCAAAGTTCAAATCAGCGACCAAATCAACCACTTAACACTGAACCCGAGCAAGGGAGTGACTTGGCCGATAGGTTGAAAGAGGTAGACGGTGTCAGTGATGATGCCGCAGTCTTTTTGGCTGAAAACTGGCCTAGGTTCTTAGGGTTTGTTGCCCTACTTATATTGGCAGTGTTTGGTTATAACCAATTTAAGTCTTCAACCGAAGGGAAAAGGGCTCAGGCTTCTGACGGCTTCAATAGAATTCAGCAATCACTTAAGGAAATTGAGAATAATCCTGAAGCTAGTGAGGAGACACTTCAAAGTTCTACCAGAGCCTTTGAAGATTCTTTGGACGTTTTGAAAAATAAATATCCTGACTCTGCATACGCTAAGTTCGCTCCTCTTTATGCGGCCAAAAAACTTATGGCCGAGAATAAACACTCGGAGGCTCGTCAGATGCTTCAAGATTTTGTTGGAACTCGATTTTCTGGCAATGGAGTAGCTCAGGTTTCTACTCAAACCCCGGAGGATATCGCCATTGAACTAGCTGGCTTGGTTGAAGCAAAAAGCTGGTTGGTAGGTGAGACTCCGAATATTGAAGAGGCTAGAAAGAGACTAGAGGGAGTTGCTAAAGGGTCTGATATGGTTGCAGGAGAGGCACTAGTCGCTTTGGCTAGAATAACTTCATCTCCTGAAGAGAAATCCAATCTTAAAACTGTAGCTAATCAGGTACTCGAACGTAGTCCGCAACTTCGAGAGCAAGTAGAGGCAGTTTTTACCCTTGAGGGGATTAGCTTGGAAGGGGAATAGTTCCTTAAACAAATCAGCCTATTCGTAAGAAAAGTGTTTCTACTCGCTTTTCTCTCTTTCATGAATTGCCCCTTAATTTGGAGTCGATCAATTAAGTGGAAAGCCTGTTAATGAACCTATTCTGTTGTTGGGCCTTTGCGTTTTGTTTTTTATGGTTTAGAACTCAGCTATAAATTGCCTACCTGTAGTGTTGTAAGGAGCAATGAGGAACGCCAAGGTGCAAGCTTTTCACTTCGATCTAGTAATACTTTGTTCGATCGGGAAAGGGCTTTGCTGAGATTTGTGTAATGGCAAGTATCTGTCACACTGAAAAATCCTAACAGAAATCTAGGCATTTTTTTTAATATTAAATCCTTAGGTCTGAGTAGCTTGTTCCAATTCGTTATGGTTTCCGAAGCTGTTGGTTTTAGAAAACCTGAGTCTTCAATTTTGGAACTTGCCTGTCGTAATTTAGGTGTCACAGCAGCCGAGTCAGTTTTTATAAGGGAGAATCCCGATGATGATATTAACGGTGCTAAGCACTGCGCATTTTTTACTGTCTATGCCCCAATCCAATTTAATAGACCTTGTAGTGCTGCTGATGCAATATGTCTAGAATTTTTAGATCTTCCAGAAATTATTTACAACTTTTAGAATCTCAATCTTTGTAAATTCTGTAAGGAGCCTTCAGGTAAAAGTTTGGCTACTCGGTAGAAAGTATCTTCAGGAAAGCCCATAGCTCGTTTTAGAATTATGTCTTTCTGTAGCGGGTTCTTACACTTTTTGGCCTCTATAAAAGTTTCGAAGGCTAAGAAGCCTCGTAGCAGAGACCAAAGACTGGAAATTGGTACTGGGTAATCACTACCATGCAATACTCTTCCAACAACTTTCTTGTCCAAACACCTCACAACGTAGCGGCTTCTGAAAGGAAGGTTGAAGGCGCTATTGTCGACGTACAGATTGGGGTAATGCTGCAACATTTCTTTGATTACTTTTGAGTAATCTCTATCAAGCAAACCGCTTTTAGTTCCAGCATGGGCAGCTATAACAGTCACTCCGGCGTCTAAAGCTCCGGTTAAATACCTCGGGTCTTGATAATTTTTATTTATTACAGGTAGCGTATGTTCACCTCCTGTATGAGCCAGTAAGGGTATTTTCATCTCTGCCATGCGTCGCCAGAAAGGCTGGTAGTCAGCATTGCTGCAATCGACGTTATGACAGTTTGGTAGTAGCTTATTCATTACTGCTCCGGCAGCAACCAGTCTCTCAAGCTCTGCTATTGCATTTTTTCTAGCCGGGTGCAGCGAAATTGCCGGTAAGAAAAATGGATAGGCTTTGGCCAGCTCGATTACGTAATCATTAGGCACATAGAAAAGCCCTTGATCTTCTAACCTTTCACCAGTTTCCTGGTTATAAGGATGGTCTTGAGCAAGAATTACTACTGCATCCAGTGAGCTTTCTTTGACAAGCTTAGTAAGGTGTTCAACGTAAAGCGTATCTAGGTTTCCACCATCAAGTGCGTCTTTTGGTAATCCAATCTTTTTGCAGTAGAAGCGGGACATAAGTTTCTTAACTTTGCCTTCTACCTGCAGCTCGCAACCGCTGCCAGAGCTACCATCGCCCACCATGTGAACGTGGCAATCTATCTGTAGTTGTTTTGGCTTACTCACAGTCTATTACCTTTTTCATTCTCGCTAAGACCAACGCCGTGCTTAAAAATAAGTTGGCCACCTTTAAAACTGGTATAAGCCACTAAAATGGCCGTAGTTAAGATGAATAACAAGTAAATAATGTTTAATATTTTTGAAGGATAATAGCTTTTTAAAAAGCCAAAAAGAGTTACAGGTACTAATATAATCAAGATAAGTTTGGCCATCAACTGGTGATGACTAATTTGATCTCCTTGCTCTAACGACCAGTTTCCCCCTTGATCAAGGGCATAAAGGCCACTTAGGTAGGTTAAAGGCACCATCAGCGCCATTGCGGATAGCAGAAAAATCCTGATAGACGCAATTCGAGCCTCATTCAACTTAAAACTAAGAGCTTCGGTAACTAAAAGCAAGCAGATCAAAGTTAAAGGAAAACCACTGAGAGGGGGGTGAGGGTCCAAATTTGCAAAGAAGTTGTCCATCACAACATTCGAGCTATTAGTCCAAAGCCTAGAGCTGTTCCCAAAATACTTCCGATATTGGCAAAGGCAATAATCAGCAAAATTTTGCTAACTCTATTTGACCAGAATCCTTTAACGTTGGTTATGTCATCTCCAATCAGCTCTAGGTCCATAACTCTTGGCTTCTTAAGAATTGCTTCTACCAAACCGCATACCCAACCTGCGGCTATTGTGGGGTTAAGGGAGGTGAGGGGAGCAGCAAAAAATGCTGTCAAAATTGTTAGCGGGTGGGCAAGAGCCAACAGTGCTCCAATTGCAGCAAGCGTGCCATTGGCAAACACCCAGGTTAAAACCATTTCTTTACCGGTTTCAGCGCCTGAATTCATAAAACCTATAATAAACATTACTAGAATTACTGTTGGTATACCCCAGGCAACGAGCTTGGTATAGGGTTTTGGTGGCGGCACTGTTTCCAACTCTATTAGGTCGAACTCGCTACCTAACTTTTTCTTCATTCCGGGAACATGACCTGCCCCTACAACTGCAACAATAGTTTGGCCTTCTATCCTTCGAAGTTTCTCGGACATATAACTGTCGCGCTCATCGATTAGGACGTCCTTGACGCCTGGCAAAAAGTCATCGAACTCTGACATCATGGCAGTCAGGGCATCATTTTCCTTAAGTGCTTCAATCTCCTCTTCTGACATTTTCTCGCTGGAGAAAATACCAGAAATCAAAGACAGGAGAATTCTAAATACGGAGAAAAAGCCGGCGTTACCCCAGGCTCGTTTCATGGTGATTTTAACTTCACGGTCGATAAGTTCAATTTTGCTTCCAAACTTTTCAGCACCTTGAATTCCGGAAATCATTTCTTGGCCAGGGTTTATTCCAAATTGAGATGCAATTCGTTTTTGAAAACCGGCTAGGGCCAGTTGGGCTAGAAGAAGGTAAGCTCTCCCACTTTTTACGACTTCGTAGATATTGGTTTCTTTCCAGCGCTCTGGGTTGCTCAGAGACTCGAATCTACCACTGTCTAACTCAAGCGCTACAACATCGGGTTGATACTTCTCGATGGTTTGCTCAACCAGCTCGGCGCTGGTTTTTGAAACATGGGCCGTCCCAACAAGGATTAGCCTGCTTTGGCCTAATTCAAAGATATCAATGTTTTTGTCTTCTTCTTGCACTTAGGTGACTGCCGGAACTAGTATTAATGGGCCTATAATACCCACCTGCGCACTAGGTTAAATCACGTTTTATCCTGCAACTGCAACTGGAGAAAATTATAATATTCACCAGCATCCGCAGCCACTTAGCCCGCTGTAATTGAAGGTAGAATCTAGTTCCACAAGGATGGCCTTCTTAGGTTAAGTTCATGATTTTTGGTGCATCATTTTAACTGAATTTAAAATGCTCCTAGATCTTATCACTAACCTCTAATTGCCTGATTAGCTCAGACTTGCCGCTAGTAGTGTAGTAATATCAAACACTTACAGCACGGCGCTCCTCCTGGTTGTTAGAGCAGCATAAATAGGGAGTAGCCAGTTTGGAATTAAAAGAGATGATGTTTGAGAAGAAGGTACAGCAAGCCAATAAAGAAATTGATAATGGAGAGAAGGGTGATTCAGTTAAAAATCAGCCTGCGTCTAAGCAACACTCTTGCGAAGGCTTAAATGACCTAAAACCTCCAGACACTGAAACGCTAATATCTTGTTTAGCCAAAAACAATATTAAAGAAACCGTTGATAACCTCCCTGGTCACATTGCAAGTACGGTCGAGAGCCTTGTCTTAGACAGAGAATATGCTCAGCAAGAGCACTATTCCAAACAAATTGAAGCAATGTGGAAGGGCAAAAATGAAATAACTGACAAACTTAGTTATGGCGATGCTAGGGAGTTTAAACCTGATACGTTTAATGGGAAGCTCATGCGAAAGTATATGTTCGCAAGATTAGAAAAGGAACCTCATAATCAGGTTAAGTATACAAAGGACTCCTTTGAAGAAATTCCGGCAGTGCAGGAAATATTGGAAGAAGTGAAAGCAATTCTAGGACCTTGTTAGTCAAAAACCACTTCACCCTTCAAGGTTAGAAGAGGGAGATCCTAGGATACTCTCCAACCCTAGAGAGGATATGGCAATAGCACTAAAGGAAGGTGTTGGTGACTGTAATTTACAATCTCTCTTAATTGGACATACTCTAGAATCTAAAGGCTTCGAGGCAGACCTAGTTTCAGCTCCTGGGCATGTATGGCTTAGAGTTAGCGTTGATAATCCTGAAACAGGAAAAACTTTAGAGTTTGACCTAGAACCTAGTATGGATGGAGATTTTCAGATATTCAGAAAGCAGAGATCTGCTTCCACCTAGTAATATTACTAAGCTATACTAGTCTCTTTTTGGAAAGACAGGTTGATTAAAGCTCTAGCTGAGGGCTAAACCAGAGCCCCCTTACTCCCGGCTTGCCCGATAAGGTTTCTTATCAGTCGCCCTTGTCCATTTAGCTTTAAATCAGCGCTTACCTCAATAATTAAGGCCTAAGACAAAGGACTGCGTCAGTTCCAAAAAGAGCTAAGCACGGGAATATACTGATGTTTTTTTGAGGTTTTATTTCTTGTTACGGAAGTTTCAACATTCGCCATAACAAAAAGAGTTCGGTTTTTTAACACAATATTTTCATAGAGAGGTTTTCTTATGGGATGTGTCCACCACGTTGATACTTCGAAACAAGATCAAAACCAGGCGTCTTACGATGCCCTTATCAAAGACTATAAGGCTTCGAGTGACGGCAATTCTATTGAGAAGATCGATCCAAATCGTTGCGTTGATAGTGGTTTACGCGACAAAGTTAATGGGGCTCTGGTTCATATTAATTCAAAGATCGAAAATGGAAATGCTACAGCTTTAGATAGAGAGCTACTTGGGCCCCTAAAGAAAGAAGCCGAGAGGTTAAATGCTAATCAGGCCGAAAAGCCAGTAGATCCAAGAGTGCAAGTAGCTCGAGACTGGGGCCTTACTATTTCTCCAGATCAGCAAACTATTACCGTTCCAGGCACGGACTGGTCTGTAGCAAAGGCCTATGACGGCGACGGCAACCTCGTGGCTACTATGATAAACAATGGTCCTGCCGACAAGCTGAACTATAGTAGTGATAAGGGTGGTGAATTGACTTGGAGTGAAACTAACGGGACTCTTAGAATTGAAGAACCAGGTGTTGGCTTTGCCGTTTTTACGCGCGAAGCATTTTAGGATTAAGGTGTCAGAAGAGGGCGCATAACTTCTAGAATTGTTCCTCCTCCCCTCGAAAAATATGCTTTTAAGAATTTTAAATTAAAAAAATTCAATGATTGAGCCAATCAAACAAAATAACCATAGATCTTAAGTTAAATATTGAACTCAAGCTGGATAAAACACTAAAACAAAACGCGGGGCAGAAAATACCTGTCCCCGCTCTTGTTTAACGCAGAAAAGCTAAGTCGTCCGGAATATCTTCCGTTAACGAATCAACCTGCACTTTATTTGCAGCATAGTAAATTGCATGATCTTTCCAAAATACTTTGTCAAAATCTGAAAAGCCCTCTTCTCCTGGATGAAGAGCCGCTATCATTCCAAGATAGTGCCTTCTCAATGTCCAAATATCAGAACCCCCGTTTGTCCCCGGTAAGAGATCTAATATTAATGCGATGTGGCGGCACCTTGCAGGTCGAAGCCCAGTGACAAACCTACAATAGTGATCCGAGTCTTTCAATTTTGCGTAAACTATCTTGGAATCAAGGTTTGTTCTTAGGTAATGAGTATTGCCTAACTCACTCCCAGAATCCAGTGATGCTCTAATTAAGGTACTATTTCCAGATCCGTCTATCTGAGCCAGAGCTTGTGAGATAGGAACGTGGCGTTTTCTCCCAAGTGTTGCTAAATAAGGGATATTTACCGGTTCACGGCTTTTCAGTCTAAAAACCACTTCTCTTTTCTGCATTTCTCTATTCCTCATTGTTGGATTGAGCAGAAGAAAAGATAATCTCCTAATGTAGCTACCTTAGTTATGGTTGCCATAACTAAGGTAGCTACTAAAACCTTGTGTTAGACTGGCTCAGGAATTTAGGACCTCATTCCTGAGCCGGAAACTTATTGC
>CALIEE010000295.1 GCA_938022485.1 uncultured bacterium
GAAGAAGAAAACTTGTCTAGAGCATTACCAAATCTATCAAGCACTAATCCCCAGTCATAAACTTCTTCTACATACTTCTTACCATTTAGACCAAGCTTTTTACGAAGATTTGGCTGCTCTATTAACCTAAAGGCAACCGCCTCGAACTCCTCTAACGAAGTGAAAAACAAACCTCCTGAAGACCGAACAACATTATCCCTAGTCACCGCACATTCTCCATGCACCACTACCGGACAACCCTGCAACCATGACTCCATCATTACAATGGAAAAAGACTCGTTCAATGAGGGCTGACAAAGAAACAAGGAATTAGCAAATAGTGCTTCCTTCATTTCTTCGGAGACAAAACCTAAATCAAAAACATTCTCTGGTAGCTCATCCAAAAAATTAATCTCGCCAGCCCCAATCAAAATCAACTTCAGTTTTTTAAATGAGGGATTACCTTGCTGAAGGTTTGAAAAGTATTCAATTAACAAATCTAGGTTTTTCCCCTGCTCTTTTCTACCAGAGTACAGGATAAAATCCCCGCGCGCCTCACTAGGCAACTCTGGGTTTTTACTATTCGCAGACTGCAAGTCATCTAAACTCGCTGATGAATCCGAGAAGCCCATGCCAACTACCTCGGACCTCTGGTCTAAATTTGGAAAGTTGTAGATATCTCGGGCTAACTCACGTTCTGCATCCGTATTAAATATCAGACCGGATACTCTTGAAAACATGGCCTTAAAGATTGGTTGATAGGCATAACCCTCGTCATGAAGGCAAGGAAAGACAATCGACTTTTCAGGACAAATCTGACTGCCCCAAAAACTAGTCGCAAACAAATAAGGAGCGAAGAGTATAAAATCCACTCGATGATGATTCTCGCTAATTTGCTGATAAAGTCCAGATGCATTAACGCTATTCGCCATCCAATCCAGTTGTTGGTCGAGTGACATGCCAATCCCATCACGGATCGCAAACTCTCCCTGCAGAAAAACTTCTAGGTCTCTATCATCAACTGGAAAACGATGAACTTCAATGCCATCTTCAACTGATTTACCAGCAGGCAACTCGTTATCCCAAGTCCTGTGGTCTAAGGCACAAGTCGTCCAAACCTCGGCACTTTCAATTACCGCACTCCTTGCCAATGCCTGATCGACCAAGGTTTTAACCAAAGTCTCAGCGCCCCCCCCAAGAGACTTGCCATATCGAGGAAGCACCACCGCTATCTTATATTTGGCTTTTCTATTCGAGCTCATCTGCAAAAAGCTTCATTCTGGCCTGATCTGTCCCCTGCACTCCAAAGCCCTGGATAACACTACTGAGAAGATTTTGACGCTGTTTTCTAACGAGAGCCCTCTCTTCCTCCAGCCTATCTTTTAATTTCTCATCAGTAGCCAGACTCTTGATTTGAGAGCAAAAACTACTCACTGAAGTGCATTGCTGTAAAGACAATTTCATCGCATCTGTCATTTGAGATAATTTTTTTGGCTCATTTAGAACACTTAATAACGCATGCGAGAGACCAAACACTAAGCCTTCCTTCAGCTCAGGCCTTATCGTGTAAGGTAGGCTGGAGTCATTGCTGATCATTGGAATGCAGTACTTTCGACAAAGCAACTGGGCAAAGCTAGCTCCGCGCAACAAGTCAAAATTTATATCCAGAAACAAATCCGAAGCAAGCAGCCCTGCTGTCAAATCTTGCTCACTACTAACTTGCTCCACACAAAGGTTGACTGTCATACCTAACTTACTGTTCCCTAGAATCTTGTTTAACTTCTCAAGCGCAGCCGGTTGATCAGCATCGACAAGCCATAACAAACAGACATCTCCCTCTAAATTCCCTCGATTTTCAAAGGCCAAAGATAGAGCCTTTACAGTCTCACCTGTAAAGTTTCTAAGAAAATCAGTTCCAAAAACTGAAAAAACCATAGAACTATCGGGCAACTTTTTTTGATTCCTAGCATCTTTACGCTGACGCCGATGTTCCAATTCTGACACAGACGATAAAGGAAAAGGGTAATATGAGCAGTCAGTTTCTGCTGAAATTTGTTGCCAAACATTTTCAAACAAAGCCAAAGCTCTGTTCGCATTCAGGAACTCCTCCTTCCCATTGGGGAGGTAACGATCGAATATCTCTAAAGACCACCCACGAATAGAAAAATCTCCAAGTTTAAGAGCATCTTCACCAAACTTCTCCTTTAACTGCTCATCAAGAGCCACCCCGGTGGTGGCATGAGATACCTTGTCATGTTCCAGACGATTTAAGTTGGCATCGTAAAATAGAGTTAACCCTGGCCAACGATTAGAAGAAATTTGACAGAAAGCGGCACGTTGATCGTCTTCAATATTACTAATAGCAAAATCGAATTTCTTTTGACGGTCGTCTTGAAAAGCTCTTAGGAAATGTCTTACCTCCAATTCACCTAACTTGAGGATCCCAGGTTCAGCCTGAGTGCTTCCACCAATAATCTCAAGCCAGTCTTGGTCCCCAACATAGACGATCACTCTATCCCCTCTCGAGACAAGTTCTGGCACGACCTCTTTAGTCAGTAAGGTAGACTTTAGATTCTCTCCAAATGGAGAAAACCAGGCAATATTTGAACTGCTTTTAGACACAGACATTAAAGCAAACTTAACCCACTAATCAATTGGGTTATTAACGAATCAACCAGCGCCTATTATATCTGTCTATACGGTGCATGGCCAGAGGCCATAAAAAGGGGGTAGCTAAAAAACCCTGCTAGAAATCATTGACCTCATCCAGGTCGGCTTCAAATTCCGAAACCTCAGGCTCCTCCGAGTCCTGATCCCAAAAGTCCTCGTCTTCGAAGCCAGCTGGACTTTTAGAGTCTGAAAATTCGCTAGTACCTGAAAGCCTTGATTCAGCCATCCTTTTCACAAAAAAGAGCACTATCCCAGCTAAAAAGGTAATTAGAATTACCCAAACCATGGCAGTAAAAACCCAACCCCCTCCTACAGAGGCCTCTCCTAAAAATTCATCCTCTTCAACAAACTCTGAAGACTGGTCGTGATCATCTACAAACTCTTGCTCAGAATCTTGATAGTCATTAGCTACGAAATCTTGCTCAACTTCAACAACTTCTTCATCTTCACTCAGAGAACCGGAAGTGCCTTGCTGTTCGGAAACTTTTCCAATCATCACTTCCGGTTCAGCAGGCTGTGCCAAGGACGCACGAATATAAGATCGAACTCCTTTATATAGTTCCTGTCCGGGATAAAGTTTTTCGGCAGTTCTAAGATTTACTTTAGCTTCCTCAAAAGATCCTGCCTCCAAATAATCAATAGACCGAGCAGAATAGAGACTAGCCATTCTCTTCTTAATAACATCAGAAGTTTTCGCATAAGCCCTCAATTTAGTAATTAGTTCAGCATCTCTGAACAAATTTTGCCTTAGTGACTTACTCCCATTCCTAGACACACGATTTATAATCCCTGCGACTTTAGACTCCACAACCGGATCACATCGTCTGACCTCTAGCTCCCCTAACAGATTGATTTGTTTTTCAACCCAGTCAGGCCTAGCCTCCACGAATTTAGCGAAAAACTGGCATCTCTTGCTCTCTAAAGCAGAGATAAAGCTCTGATTAGAAATGATCGAAGGTGAAAAAAGATAGGCAGCTGGCACATAGCTGTTAGCTCTAACTCCTACTAGACTATCAGCGTTGTTAATCAAATCCTGTAGCTCTAGTTTGAGATCGAAACTGGAGCCGGACTCAGTCCTTAAATAAAGTCGGTGCATCAAATGACCAGCGGTGTCAGCAAATATCCCCAGCTCAGTATTTACTCCAGAAATATTCTCTACAAAGCTTCTGGCTGGCGTCATCTCCGCTCCACCAGCAACACCAATCTCTGCCCATTCTTTCCAATCTTGACTCCTAAATCTTAACAATATTTCGGCGAGCACCATGCTCTCCAAAGCAGGCAGAATATCTGAACGATAATTACTCTTATTTTCCAGCACCTCTTCTCTCAAAACTTGAAGAGATCTGGCATCACCCCTCTCCAAAGCCAACTCAAGAACCTCGAGCTCAGTAGGCTTGGCAAGGTCTGAGCCGAATAAGGGATCTCGTTCAGATCCCGGGGCTCCATAAACTGGTTTATTGCTTTTCCCAGTAGTATTTGTCTGAAAATTGGTTGCGAGGGGCTCCCGATCCAAATCCCGATAGATCTCCAAAGAAGTGTCTAATGAATCGAAACGGGAGGAAGCAGCTCTAGGAACTGCTTTGGCAGGCGCTGAAAAGGAAGACTCCTGCCCACTAGCCGAGTCAATCCAAAGAAAACTAATCGAGCCAGCGAAGGCCGACACAAGACAAAGAATAGCTTGAACTAAAGAACGACTCATAAATTGACTCTAATACGAACTTAATATCGGAGTTACCAAATCTCAGAGGGGGTTTTCTACTATTTTTGATTGATTTTGTCAACTTTTAGCTAGGTAGCAAATATGTCGTGTTACTAGGCACTTAAGAGATACTAAAATCAAGCCAAGGTCGGGCCTTCTTGCATTTTGCCAACCTTCAAAGTTCATCTACCCTTTGAGCGGCGAGTTAGACTAACAAACTACTAGGCATAAAAAAGCCCGGGACCAGCCCGGGCTAAGTTTTTTTAAGCCTTCAGCAACGCCAAACAAAAGGCGAGCTTAATCAGACCTAAAGAACTGCGTCTTTAAGAGCTTTGTTTGCAGTAAACTTAACTCTCTTTTTAGCCTTGATTCTAATAGGCTCACCAGTTGCCGGGTTTCTGCCCATTCTGGCTTTAGACTTTCTTACCTGAATTTTTCCAAGACCTGGAAGAGGCACTCTGTAGCCCTTTTTCAAAGCGCCTTG
>CALIEE010000296.1 GCA_938022485.1 uncultured bacterium
GAGGTAAAGGCTTTTTCGAGGAAGAGCTGCCTTTGCTTAGCATTTTTAGCATGCCCTTCAGACTGGCATCATCAAGGCTTGAAACGGCACTAATAAGCTGCCCTAGGTCCATTTCCCCCCCTAGTGCTTCAAGTTTTTCGAGGTCAGATTTTGAAAGGTTGCTCATTGGTTCTCCTGTAATTCTTGCCGATAAGCTTTTTTAAAGCTCGCTTTAGAACTTGGCAATCAATAATAAATAAATCTTTGGTGCTGACCCGTGAACAGCAATTTTAGAAGGCCTTTAAGGCAAGTCTTCAGGCTTAATATCTTGAAGAAGTGGGGCTACTTCATCTTTCTCGGATAGGCTGGCTTCAGCAATAGGCCATTCGATACCAATGGAAGGATCTGACCAAAGCAGAGATCTTTCGTCCTTAGCAGAGTAGAGGTCAGAGCATTTGTAGCTAACATCAGCCCGTTCGCTTAGAACGCAAAAGCCGTGAGCAAAGCCCTCTGGAACATATAATTGCTTTTGATTCTCTGAAGAGAGAGTTGCTCCATACCATTGACCGAAAGTTTCAGAGTCTTTTCTGATGTCGACGGCGACGTCATAAATTTCTCCATGAACCACTGACACTAGCTTAGCCTGTGGTCTATTAACTTGATAATGCAGTCCTCGAAGTACGCTTCGCTCTGAGTGCGAAAAATTATCCTGCACAAAAGTTTTGTTTATTCCACCTTCGGCGTACCGACCAGCATGGAAGGTTTCCATAAAGAAGCCTCTGGGGTCGCCGTATTTCTCAACTGTGCAGAGCACCACTCCTTCAAGCGGAGTTTTTTCAAAACTTACGCCCATCTCGATTCTCCAGGTGTGATCTCTTCAGCAATTTGAGCCAGGTATTCGCCGTACTCATTTTTCCTGAGTTTTTCTGCTGTGCCCAGTAACTGATTTTTGTTGATCCAGCCCTGTCTGTAGGCAATCTCTTCAATACAACCGATTTTTACGCCTTGGCGTTGTTGAACGACTTCAACAAAAACTCCCGCCTGGGAAAGAGACTCGTGAGTTCCGGTATCAAGCCAGGCAGAACCTCTGCCTAGTGGCTCTACTTTAAGCTGGCCTCTTTTCAGATATTCAGCATTGACGTCAGTAATTTCAAGCTCTCCGCGAGGGGATGGCTTTAGATTTTTTGCTATGTCTACTACTTGGTTGTCATAAAAATAAAGACCAACAACTGCGTAGTTTGATTTTGGCTTTTCAGGTTTTTCTTCAATGCCAATAGCTTTACCATTGGAGTCAAACTCAACAACCCCGTAACGTTCTGGGTCTGAGACTTGATAGCCGAAAACGATACTTCCTTCTTCGAGCTTAGAGCAGCGGCTTAAGGTCTGATTGAAGCTAGTTGCGTGAAAGATATTATCACCTAAAACTAAGCTAACTGAGTCTCCGTCAATGAACTCCTCTCCAATGATGAAAGCTTCTGCTAGTCCATTAGGAGCCGCTTGAACGGCATACTCTATTTTCATTCCCAGCTGACTACCGTCTCCCAGTAATCCTTCGAAGAGATGTTCGTGCTCTGGCGTAGTTATAATCAAAACCTCTTTAATATCAGCCATCATCAAAGTTGAAAGCGGATAGTAAATCATTGGCTTGTCATAAATCGGTAGTAACTGCTTACTGACGGTAGTAGTTATTGGGTGTAGTCGGGTGCCTGAGCCTCCAGCTAGAATGATACCTTTCATTTTTTAGCTTCCGTACTGCTTGGTGATCCAAGTTTGATATTCTCCACTCTTAATGGAGTCTACCCAAGCCATGTTTTCTAAATACCAATCTATAGTTTGGTCAAGACCTGTTTCAAAGGATTCAGCAGGGGTCCAGCCTAGGTCTTTTTCGATTTTACTGCAGTCGATGGCATAACGCCTGTCATGTCCCGGGCGATCCTTTACAAATTCAATTAAATCTTTTCTGGGGCCAGATGGAAGTTGTCCCAGTTTTTCATCTAATTTTGAGCAAATGGTTTCTACCACTGAGAGGTTGGTTTTTTCGTTTCGACCACCAACATTATAGGTCTCTCCATCCTCGCCATTTGCGATAATTTGCCAAATAGCTGAGCAGTGATCTTCGACGTAAAGCCAGTCCCTCACGTGTTTGCCGTCTCCGTAAACAGGCAAGGTCTCGCCATTGATAGCTTTAAGGATAACTAAAGGGATTAACTTTTCAGGAAAATGAAAGGGCCCATAGTTATTGGAACAGTTAGAAATTGTCACTGGAAGACCATAGGTCTCGTGGTAAGCTCGAACCAAGTGATCAGAAGATGCTTTGGAAGCGCTGTAAGGACTGTTGGGGGAGTAAGAGGTTGTTTCCGTAAAGAAACCAGTCTCTCCCAAGCTGCCAAATACTTCGTCTGTGCTTACATGGTGAAATCGTTTCAATTTATCACCTAGGGCTCTGGCTTGTTCTAGCAGGTTATAAGTTCCAACTATGTTTGACTGAATGAATTCGCCAGGTGAGTTAATAGAACGGTCAACATGAGACTCCGCAGCGAAATGGCAGATTGCGTCGATGTCATTCTGTTTGAAAACTTTGGCAATTCCTCTTTGGTCACAGAGATCCACCGCTTCAAGTTGGTAGTGGTCAGGGAAGTTGTGTTCTACATCCCCAAGGCTTTGGGGGTTGCCTGCATAGGTCAGCTTATCCAGGTTTACTATACGTCCAGAAAAGTCGCTTTGATTGAGAAGGTATCTAATAAAGTTTGAACCGATGAAGCCGCAGCCACCGGTTACTAATAAATTGTTCATAGTTCTTTTTTATTCACCTCTATTCAATCCGAAGCACTTTGCAGCTATAAATTATCAGATATACCGCGCCTCGCTTAAAATACGTATTTTTATATATCCTACAATGGCGCAGTATAGAAGCCGAGCATAGGCTAGGCCATCAGACAATATTCTCAATATTTCTGGACATATAGAAAGTCGAAATTCAAAAGAGGCTGGAACTAATCTAAGTGTCTAGCCCGGGCCTCTCTTCTTTCCCAAAAACTCTCCTCGCGATGATTGCCTAATTTAGTTAAGTGTCAGTTTTGACTTAATTAGTGCTGCTGCCGCTAACCCAGAATTCCAAGCTGCCTCAGCCTGTATCCCCACATTTGAGAAGGCCTCTCCAGCTAAAACAATTGGATGCTCGGCATCCACTAAAATGGGCTTTTCAAAAGGCGTGTTTTTAACAGTCGAGTATCTCCAGCGATGGGTTTGGATCTGGTAGTCTGCGGATCCTAGTAATTTTCTCACCTCTTGGGTAATTACTGCATCTCGCTCCTCTGGAGTAAGCTCGAAATGTTTGTCACTAAACTCTTCCGAGAAATGAAAAGTCAGAGCTGGATTGCCAGCTTTTCTTTGTTTTAGTTGGTTGTCGAACACCTTGCTGATGTTTGCATTGGGCTCGAAAATAATTCCTCTTTCGTCTTCTAATCTGTAATCGAAGTTAGTTAAGACCATTGCAGCGAGACATTTCCTGTATACCACACCTGCTAAGTCTTGTTCTATCTGCTTTGAGTCTATGTCAGGGCTATTGGCTAGAAGCTCCATAGTTTGAGGGGCTGGGCTGGTTAAAACCAGGGCTTTAGACTGATAGGTATTGCCGGACTCTGAGTGCAGGATAAGGCCTTCCTTGCTAGTTGTTATCTTGATAATCCTTTGTTGAAGCTCGGTATTTAAATTCTTCGCCAAATGTTTTGGCAGTGCGCTAATGCCGGAGTTGGCACAGTAATACTGAACATCGTCTTTTTTGTAATAATCTAGAAGCACCCCTTCTTTGTGCCAGCCGACTAGCTGTGATCTGAAAGGTTCTTCTTTAGCGAACAGAGCCACTGCTCCATGGTCCAATCGTTTGTCTTCAAATCTTCGGGTGCAAAGCCTGCCACCGGGGCCTCGGGCCTTATCAATTAGGAGCAATTCGTCGGCAATTTCAGGTAGCTGGGTCGCGATTGAGAGACCTGAAAGGCCGCAGCCTACGATATTTAATCTGTGGTTTAATTTACTTAGACTTCGCATAATTAGCTGTTAAAGCACTTAGTTGATTGAAATTACTAACAAAAACGAGCTCGTAGTAATGTCACGCCCTGGGCCCTACCGGCCATAACAATAGTAAGAGTTTCAATAGAAATCCACACTGACAGCTTGGTCAGTGAGAATCTAGAGGTTTTAAATGTTTTCAAAGTTGCAGGAGAAAATCCTGACCACTTCAATTAAAGTTTATTTCAACCCTGTCTTGTTACCTTGTCTAATGTTTACAATGGCAGCCCTGTTTACAGTTCTGGGTGTCAGCGCAGTGGCTGAGGCTCAGCCTATTCAATTCGAACGTGTACCAGATGACTGGTTTATGTTTGGTTACTGTCGAATTATCGCTTTAAGTGTCGGCTCTTTTGGAGCTTTGGTGATGGTTGTTGCTGGAATAGTTGCAATCATGAGTGCTGCTAGTGGAAACTATAGAACATCGATGGCTGTTCTAATGGTAGCAACAGGAGCCTTTATTTTAGAAAACTTGATAGACCTTTTCTTTAACTTAGATTTCGAGTGTGAGATTAGCACCGGTGGTGGAGGCGGCGGAGGCGGCAACAACAACTTGTTTATTCTTGATTTTGAAGGCTAATCGGTAAAGGATAAAATGAAAAATATTTTAATATTTGCAGCGGTTCTTTTTGTTTTACCAATGGCCTACTTTTCATTGAAGCCAGATTATAGTCTTGCTTCAGAGCGAGGGGAGATGAGCTTATTTGTTGGAGATGAGCGTAAAGGCCGTTTATCAAACCCTGATATTCCTTGGTGGCAGAGTTTTGTTTGTTTTGGCTACCAGAAGTCTACTTTGTGCCCAGATATTCCTCTACACCCAATAGAAGAGGCTAAGAAATCAGCTGGGATGGTTACCAGCAAGGGTAAAACACCTAAGAATAATGTTACTATGAGATTAGAGGATATTGTCCGCTAAGTAATTAGTAACCGCTAACCCGTAGAAGACCCTTCTTTTAAGTTTTTAGGTTAATTTTTGTAGTAGTTTTTAGAGTATCTACTCAGCTTCTATTCCATTCAAAAGAACGGGCGCTGTAGCTTCGTCTTCAGGACTAATTTCGTATCTCCAAAGCATTTCCTCTTCACAGGCCTCAAGGCGTTCTGAGACGTATCTGCTTGAAGATAGTGCTTTTGCAATAGCGGTGTCCTGTTTGGCTTTCCAAGGTTCACTATGAGTAGTCAGGTAGTAAGCTCTCTCTACATAGAGGTTAGCTAGGTGTTCACGAAGGTATGGCTCACCAATTGCACCGCGCTGTAAAATAGCAATGTGCATACCCAGCTCTTCAATTGCGTCTTCGGCATGCCCTGTCCAAAGTCTGCAAATTTCTCGGTATGCAGAGGCTAAGCTATGCGCTGAGCTGCCACTTGGGTGAATATAGTTTTCTGTCTCAAGAATTTCATCAAACTTGGCTCGGGTTTCCCAACGGTTGGCCCCAGATTTAAGCATTAACACAGCTTCTTCGAACTTAGTTAGATCACTTGAAGAGGAAGTGTCTTCACCATCTTCTGAGTTATTGCTACTTATAAATTCAAGAGCTTTTTCTGGCCCGTCTTGAGCCTCAATCAGCCGGGACGTAAGTAAGTTGACTAGCTGAGAGTTTTCTTTTTGAAGTTTTAGGCAGTCTATTGCCTCCTCAGCTGCTCTGAATTTTTCACCCGTAATTCGAATTTCGCTTAGTCTTCTGTAGTATAGAGCTTGAGGGCAAGCGATTGAGGAGCCTGAATCTGGAGCAATGCTTTTTAATAAATTTTCAGCTTGTTCAGTGTGACCTTCACGTTGAAGTTTAAAGGTTGCTTGATAAATGCGACTAGCTGTTCCGAAAAAGAAATAGTCTATAATTCCAGTAGATATCCAAGCTGCAAACCAGGCTGCTATTTCCCAGTTCTGTTCAGCTCCTCCGATGCCTTTGAAAATGATTGAAAGAAAATTGAATAGAAAAATACAAAAAGTTAGCTCTAGACCGAGCCTTACACCGTGGCCTTCAAGAGCCAGGTAACCGAAAAATTCTGAGATAGAGTTTTTGTTGTTCTTGTTTTCCATTTTTCATATTTCGGTCCTCGTTTGAGAGAGTCTAAAACCAACCTTCAAAGACCTATGCTGTAGTTTGCTTACATTAGGTTTATCGGCTGGTTGAAAGGATTTTATGAGCTGTTTTCTTGGTCCTTTAGTTTGTGGCTGTGACGATGTTGAGAGCTTTAAGCCGAAACGGCCTAGGAGGTGAAATTTTGAAGGGTTTCCTAAATAGCTGAAACTAATCAAAATACTAACGTTTTTGAATCTTTACAAGTTTAATGATAAATTTTAATTTGGCACTGCAATAGCGAAGCCTTCGCTTTTTCCGAGATCTTTTCAAATCGGATTTTCTAGATCCCCTATCCACGAGTAGCTCACAAAGAAACAACTCCTGCGCAGCAGACTTTCCGTCTTCTGGTGCGCAGGAGGTTGATCAGTAATAAATCCAAATCTTTTTTTTAGAGGTTTTATTTATGAAATACGATGATAGCAAAAGCCCAAGAATTAACTCAGACACACTCAATAGACTTGCGTCTGTTCGAGTTCAAATTGCAGTTCGTGAATTGTTAGAGCAAAAAAAGTCTTTTTCCAAACGCCTCAGAGCAGTGGTTCATAAGGCCTATAATCAGATATTCGCAGAAACCGGAAACTCTC
>CALIEE010000297.1 GCA_938022485.1 uncultured bacterium
CCAGTATTCATAACCAATTACCCTAAAGAAATTAAAGCTTTCTACATGTTCCTAGATGAGGGCGAAAAGACAGTCTCAGCAATGGATCTACTGGTGCCAAGGCTAGGGGAAATCATTGGTGGTTCTATGAGAGAACACCGAGAAGAAGTACTCCGAGAACAAATTACTAAGGCTCAAATTCCTGAAGGCTCTCTGGATTGGTATTTAGAGCTTAGGAAATACGGCAGTAATCCTCACTCCGGTTTTGGCTTAGGTCTTGAACGCCTAATCATGTACCTCACGGGGCTAAAAAATATCAGAGACGTTATCCCCTGCCCCAGAACACCAGGCAATGCCGACTTCTAGACCATGTTGGCCTAGCATTGGGTAGAATTAAAAAAGGCGCCTAGAAAAGGGCGCCTTTTTTAATTTGTTTTTGTAAGAAGATTTTTTCTGACTAAACGCCTTGAGGGCTACGCTTACGCCAAGCCAGACCACAAGCACCCAAAGCTAGCAAAGCCAAAGTCCCTGGTTCAGGAACTTCTTCTCCAGGAACCTCTCTGACGACAAAAACTAAATCATTAAAATCGAAGTCACTATTCTCCGGAACAAAGGGAACTCTATTTCCTGTGGCGATCAAGTCTTCGACAAACACAATGATGTCTCCTGCCATAAGGTCAAACGCTAAAGTTGAACCAAACAAGTCTGCATTGTCTAGCTCCAGTCTGCCATCTTCCTCAACGGTAGTGGCTATCAAGTGAGCAGATTGATCAATGTTCTCAGAATCAATTGAGCTGAACACAGTCTCAGGACTTTGAAGAGCCAGGGTAAATTCTTCTCCCGCGGCTAAGTCAAAAGTGGCTGAATCACTAACCGTCGCATCACCCGCATCTAAGACTGAAACGAATTCATCGTTATCATCCAAAACTCCAATTGCATTTGTGAAGTCAGGGTTTTGCCCGCAGAATCCGCAAACCTCCGAAAGAAGCGTAATCTCTAGGGCAGTACCACCAGCTCCTGCAAAGGAATCAAGTTGGAAAAAGTCGCCTGTTGTAACTTCACTAAAATTACCAACTAGGTCAAAGCCCGCACCGTCAAAACTTCTCGAATCAATGTCACCAAAAGCAAAGTTTTCTCTAAGCGAAGGGGCGTCAGCAATACCAACCGCTCCCGCAACAGAGGGAACACAGATCAAAGCAAGCATTAGTGGCAACTTGCGAAATTTAGGTGAAACAAAAGAATTGGCTATACTACTTACAAACATAACTTTTTTAACTCCTAGAGGAGGCTACAAAAACAAAGGCTCCCCTCTTATTCGTACACAGACACATTGTTCTTATTCACAGTCCGTTTAACTTGATGCGCTTTAAATCACACCTGTGGAAAAAAGTCTAGATTTAAGCAGAAATTACATGCTCCTTCGGCTTAAACCCATTGCTGAAATTAAGTCAATGGTTTCAGGCTCTTAAGGGCGTCGGTCGTAATTTTCGGTTGTTATATTAGTGACTTATGCCTGTTGCCCGGCTGTTGGATAGAGCCAAACTATAGAATCTCACTCTTTTTTTGGCTAAATTTTTAACCCTCTGTACCGTCAATAACTCTGATTTGTTGCAAGCCTAACTGCAATAGGTAATAAGGGTTCGGCAAGCGATGACAGCCATTTCCACTAAAAATAATTCCGACCAAAATAGATCGAATGAGTCCAAAGCTGAGGAACCACTCAGTCTAAAGGAAAAAGTTTGTTTTGGAATCGGAGATGTTAGCCATGGTCTAGCGGCCTCGGCAGTTGGAATTTATATTTTACTCTACATGACTGATGTAGCGGGCTTGTCTCCCGCTTACGCTGGTCTAGCCGTTATGATCGGCCGAGTCTGGGATTCAGTGACCGACCCCTTGATGGGCTGGATCACTGATCGCACCAAAACTCGTTGGGGAAGCCGAAGACCTTATCTTTTATTCGGCGCTATCCCCTACGGACTTGCTTTCTTTTCCCTTTGGGTAATCCCGGAGTTTGGTGGAGAAGAAGTTTTAATTTTTGCCTATGCCACCATTGCTCTTCTTGTTTTCAATACCTGCCTAACAGTAGTTTTTGTCCCCTACACTTCTCTCACAGCGACATTGACCAGTGACTACAACGAAAGAACATCCCTAACCGGTTTTAGAATGGCTTCTAGCCAAGCGGCTTTTCTGATTGGAGCTGCTGTACCTAGCGTTTTAGTAAGCTGGGTTCCTTCCGATGCCGGCAAGCAGGCAATAAGTTCGATGCATCGAGATATCTTTGGCTCTTGGGCTGGCACTCCTAGAGAAGCCTATTTCATCATGGCCGCCATCTTTAGTTTAATTATGGTTGGCTCGATTTGGGTTTGTTTTTGGGGAACAAGAGAGAGAAATATTGCTGACCCATCAGGAGAATCCAACTCTGCCGATGACACTCCTTTAGTCTACGCCTCTTCGATTTTAGAAGAACTTAGTGGAAATAAACCGTTTCGTTCGGCCGTCTTGATTCTTCTACTAACCAATTGTGCAGCTACTTTAATAGCAACCAATCTAGCCTACTACATTCAGTATGTTCTATTTATGGAAGATTCTCGTTCACTAATCTTCCTTACCCTGTTTTCATCGGCGATTGTGTCCATGCCTGTTTGGGTAAAACTAGCAAAAAAATACGGCAAAACTGAGACTTACTGCTGGGCTATGGCAGTCTATCCGCTGGTACTTGCTTGTTTACTTTTAATCACTCCAGCCACCAGAAATTGGGTTTACATAGTGGCAGCTCTTTGTGGGATTCTACATGCCGCTGCACTGATGATTCCTTGGGCCATAGTTCCCGATGTTGTCGAATACGATCAGCTAAAAACTGGTAAAAGAAGGGAGGGTCTTTTCTATGGAGGAACGACCTTTTCCTATAAAATGGCCACGGCTCTAGCCGTTTTAATGTCTGGCTTCGCTCTAGACCAACTAGGCTATCAAGCAAATGTCCCTCAATCTGGAGAGGTCCAAATGGGTCTCCGAATGATGGTGGGAACAGTGGCCGGACTACTACTACTGTGGGGTGGATACATCGCCAGCGGGTATCCACTGACCAGAGACACCCATGCCAAGATTGTTAAAGAATTGGCCGAAAAAAAGGCAGGGGAACAATCTTAACCCCTGCCTATTCTTGAAGCCTGCTTTCACGGCGCCTTTTAACTGCTGCTCAGGAAGAATTATTTGTTGGTTAGACCGCCAAAGAAATTGCCCAACCAACCCTCGCCGTTTTCTTTTTCAGCCTCAACCATTGCCGAAACTAATTCTTCTAGTTCACCAGCATCGAGCCAGATACCACCACTTTGGGCACATTTATCAATTACTACTCCATGCAGCACTTCTTGAACTAAGGGTTCGCCACTTACAGGGCTCAAACGAGGCTTATCCTCTTCTTTCTTCTTTTTAAGCCTTTCCAGAGCCTCTCGGTTCTTCCTGTCGAAATAACTTTCTTCTTGGGCTTTGGCTAACTTGTCAACTACATCACTCATAGAAAAATCTCCTGTCCTGAGAACGGTCTTGCATTCCGCATGAAAAATAGCTCGCCTCTTCAGTTCTGGCAACACGAAGGAAACCAGACAGTTATAAATCTAAAACATAGTAGATTGCCTATTCTTTTACTTTGTTATTTTATTGGCTCTCGGTATTAACTTAGACCACGGATTTCAATATGGCTCAGCAGACGCAAGCCAAAACCATAGCCAGTACTGTAGACCTAGCTCACACCCAGAAAGAAAGGGTCTTTCGGTCTGCGGATTATAGCGAAAGCAACCTGCTCAACCCAGTTTCTTTGGTTAAGTTAATCGGGAATTTTTTCAAAGATATATACAGTTACCGAGAATACCTTAAGCAATCAGTAGCCAGAGACCTTAGAAAAACTTACAAGCGAAGCTACCTTGGCTATGTTTGGAGCATGCTCAACCCACTGCTAATGATGACTATTCTAGCCGTAGTTTTCTCAAGCATCATGAGACAAAACATTGAAGATTACGCTGTGTTCTTATTTGCTGGAATGATCCCTTACGCTTATTTCAGCTCTACTAATAATGGTAGTTTAGGAACCATCCGATCTAATGCTCGGATTATGGATCAAGTGCCTGTACCTAAATACATTTTTCCCCTTTCAATAGCATTCTCTAATCTTGTCACATTCGCCATTTCCTTGGTTCCACTTTTTCTTGTGACCTTGGTAATGGGAAGAGATATTCCACTGACTTCCCTAGCATTGCCTTTAATAGTGCTTCCTCTTTTTTTTGCAACAGTGGGAACATCTTTGTTACTAGCCAGTGCCAACGTCTTTTTTGAAGATACCGCACACCTGACGGAAGTAGTGTTAAGAGCTCTTTACTTTCTTACTCCTATTCTTTATCGGCGAGACCAGTTGCCAGAATGGCTAATGGATTATGTTATTTTCAACCCGATGTTCTGTTTAGTTGAGTTCATGAGAGATCTGGTTTACTACGGTAAATTCCCGGATTTTTCGACCTATTGCCTTCATTTTGCAGGCTGTTTCTTAATTATGGTAATTGGCCTTTGCCTATTCAAAAAAACAGAAAGTAAGTTTATTTATTATCTCTAGGAACTATCTTGAGTCAGACAGTTGTTCAAAAAAGCGAAAAGCTAAACCAGGAACAGGCAGGCGGTTTAGCCACAACACCTGACAGTGACCAAGTTGCTGTTGTGGCCAAGAATATTTCTGTTCAATTTCGCTCATACAAAGAGCGGCCTCATACCCTAAAAGAATCGCTAATTAGGGGTTTAAAAACTGGTTCTTTAAAACACTACGAGAACTTTAGCGCTCTCACCGATGTAAACCTAGAAATTCCTAGAGGTCAGGTATTTGGCATCATTGGAAGTAACGGTGCGGGAAAAAGCACTTTACTTAGGGTTCTTTCCGGGGTTCTTCCCCCGACCTCTGGAGAGGTTAAAGTTAGAGGAACCTTGGACTCTCTTATTCAACTAGGCGCAGGATTCGATGCTGAGCTTAACGCTATTGAGAACATTTACCTCAACGGTTCATTACATGGAAAATCCAGAGAAGAGATTGAGGAACGTATTCCCGGAATAATTGAATACGCCGAGCTAAAGGACTTTGCCACCACGCCAATTAAATACTACTCCTCGGGTATGTATGCTCGCTTAGGCTTTAGCGTGGCCATTGATCGAGATCCGGATATTCTAATAGTTGACGAAATTCTCGCAGTTGGAGACGAACGTTTTCAACACAAGTCCAAGGCCGTCTTTCAAGAATTTATTGAAAGAAAGAAGACAATCATCATGGTAAGCCATGGCCTGAGTATGCTTGAGAATACTGCTGACCAAATTGCCCTCCTTTCTCGAGGCAAAGTAGCGTTTTTGGGCGATCCAAAAGAAGCTATAGAGGCTTATCGCAAAGACGAATATCAGACGGCACTGGTCTAGGTCACCTAATTCTCTGGCTTTTATTCCCGGCCTAATTTGTTTTTTTTTGGTACTGCTAGTGTTAACCTCGAACTTGTTTTTCAATTTCCAAGGAGACCCCCTGTGAAAAGACCAGTGAAAAAACTCTTCCCTGCCCTACTCTCAATCCTATTACTTGTACTTTGCACCGGGTGTAGCGTAAGTAAATCTCCTGAAGCCAAAGCCGGGGTGCGCTTTACCGTACTAACAGTGGTGGATAATTACCTGCGAGCTATAGCTTCTGGAAATGGCAGGGCCACTGAGCAAATGATTATCTGGAGCCATTATTCAGAGAATTCTAAATCCGGCGAAACAAGAACTAGTCTAATTGAAGGTATTGATACTCTAAAAGGTCGATGGCTTACGAAAACTGAAAATCCACTACTCGGGCTTGATGTAGTGAGCTTCAATATTGACGAAAATGAGGCTGAGATTACGTTAGTTAAACCCCCTTCTCAGAGAAAAACAGATCGACAGATTAGCATTGATCTTGTCTGGGCTGGCAACTCTTGGTTAGTTTCTAAAGACAATATATTTGGAAAAGCTGGCTATTTGGCTGATTTCTAAAGGCCTAGCTTCAAGCCAGCAACTCTGCCAAAGGCCTATTTCTCCCAAGCTTCGTATTCTGGGATCTCGAAGATGGTCATTATTTCTTTTTGAACACAACCTTGAACAGCAGCTTCTATCTGCTTCTCTTTTAGGACTCCACGCATCAAAACAAACTTTGTAGAAACTTCGCTTTCCATTGCCTTTAATCGTGAAGGTCCCAAGCTTCTTCTAGCTTTTGAAATCTCCGCATCCAAAAAGGCCAAATATTCTGGGCTTGGAGCGCTGTCTTCTACCATCCGAGTTTGGACAGGCCGAGCTTGAGCAGCCCTACTCTGGCTGGTTCTACCTTCTCCTGTCCCACTGCTTTTTCCGGCAATCAACCGGTGTTCTGGCCTTGCGCCTGATGCTTTTTGATCCCTTTCAGCTACTTCAAAACTAGCAGGAATTCTAAATTTAGCTGGATTTTCAACTGCTCGATAAAGAAAGCCAGTGGCATTTTTAGATATCTTGATATCATCAGTAGCCACTAAATGGTCATAGTAGCGAACTATCTTCTTTATTTGGCGACACTCAGAAATAGTCCTTGCCTTAAGTAGTCTGCGAGCGATGTTCTCGCTTATTCCCCTAGAAGCTATCGCTTCAATTAGTCGCTTGTGGTCTGAAGATAAGCCTTGGACATCTACTGGGTCATGTCCCTGGGCTTTGCCGCCGTGAACCAAGGCCGGGTGACTAGCTTGCGAACCTGCCTTTACAAACCTAATTACCGTATCAGCTCCCCTACCCCGAAAAGCATAATCGGCAAGATAACCAATCCGAACCAGCTCCTCTATTGCCGGTTCTAACTGTTGCTTTACCGAAGATACATAGCGATAATTTCTAGAAATACCCAGCTTTTCAAAGGCAAGCACCATCAAGTTTCGATCAATAGCGGCTTTGTAAAAAAAGTGCTTATCCAGGTACCTATATAACCTGCGACTTACCGCACTTTGAAGGGAGAAATATAAGTCTAAATCAACTTTCTTAATAAAGCCGTCTTTAAATGAGTTAAATAAAACCTCACTCCAAATAAAAAAGCTAGCTGGTTTTTTTGACCTCAGTGAGCCAAGGCCTTCCTTGGATGAGGACTTTCGGTTTCTACCGTCATTTATTTCGTAAGCATCGATTAGCCCGAAATTTCTAGTTTGCCAGGCCTTCTCCCGGTTGCTGAAAAAGGCATTAGAAGCCTTGATTCTGACGCCACTCAGGCGATCTAGGGACTTGGTCAGTCTCCTATAACTTCGACCTTCTGTGCTCCAGCGAAGAATTTTTAGCAACTCATATCTTGTAAAATAAACTTTACGATTTTTAAACCCATTTTCAAAAGTAAGTCGCATTAAAGCCAGAACGACATCATCATCAGTGGAGGTAGGTAAACCAAACTTATCTGCGCCAGTGATTATCCATTCGCGCTCAATTACCTGGCCACTGGAAA
>CALIEE010000298.1 GCA_938022485.1 uncultured bacterium
CTTGATACCATTCTGCTACTAAATTCTTCCATAGCTTCAATCGTATCTTTAAGGTGAAAGTTTATTAGTGGCCATGTAGCTTTTTTAATAGCTACAATGAGCTTGCCAATGACAGGCCGGTGTGAGCTGATTTGCGAGGGAGGTTTTAGCCGGATTCTAGAAAGACTAGCTAGTGCTCTCAGCTCTTCAAGACTTTTTTCTTCGAGAAGCAATCCTTCGGGTATCAGCTTATGTTGAAAGTTGCTTACATTATCAATCTCTTTCTGATTATAGCTTTCAGAGGTCTCAAGCCTTTGCTGAAAGTTTAGCTTGGCTTGATTTTCTAGCTCTTGAAATGACTGATCCTCAGCCCTTTTAGTCAATAAACTCATTGTGTTGAAGTCTTTAGTTGCATCCTATAGTAAGCTTTCAGCTGGCTCTTTTCTTGTTTATTCTCGCTGTGCCAAGTCGTAAACTAGGACTCAATCCTCGGCGTTTGAGAGCCTCGAGAAGAACCTCTTGAAGGTTTGCCATTGAGTAGATAGTAAGTGGCTTTTTATTTACTATAACATTTGATAGTTTTTTGCACTATGAATGCTGAGCAAGATACAGATATACCGGCTTTAATGGCCAAGATTAGGCAGGAGATTAAGGCGGAACTGGATGGCCAGGACCTGCCAGCCCAGAAGGACTCTACTGAGAAGATCCGTGGAACTATAGTTCAGGATAGCGGACCGCTTCTTTATTCAGAGGAGTTAAATTATCTCAATCAGCATTGGGGTAGTTGGGCTCAACAAAGTGAAATAACTTCTCATAGGAAATTTCTTGGCCCTTTTATTGTCAAAGCTAAAAAGGCATTGGTGAGAGTTGTTTGGGAATATGTGCTTAAGGATTATTTTGAAGCCGAGAGGAGGTTTCAGTCTAACTTAGTGAGACATCTCAATGCCAATGCTCGCTATACAGATTCCAGGATTAAGGACACTTTTTGGCAAATAATTGAAAAAGTAGACAATGATATCGAAGGGCTAAATCGAAGAACTGATAACCTCCTTTCAATTTCCGAACGAACTGCCGATGAGAGTCGATTGGAAGTTAAAGAACAACTCACGGAACTTAAGGGTAAATTGAGGGCCTTGGAAACTGTATTCAGTGGGGCCAAGGATTTAGGGGAAGGGGGGAATTTAGTTAGGCCTTTGACTCAATTTGATCATCTTCCTCCTGATTGGCGAAAGTCAATTGATGAGATTAACTCATTGGTTCAAGTGTTGAATTCTAGAGCTGATAGCTAGGATGATTTCCTCCGGCTCTAAAAAGCGCGCCAACATACTGATAGCTACAACTCAGGTGCCATATACCGAGGGTGGTGCTGAGGTCTTGGTGAGAACTCTTCGTAAGGAGTTAGCCAGCCGTGATTTTAACGTTGATGTAGTTCAGATTCCTTTTAGTGCTGAGCCCAAAAGTGAGCTGTTACGTCAGATGGCCCTTTGGCGTAATCTTGATTTAAAGTCCTTTTCTGGGCATGAGGTGGACTTGGTTATTGCAACTAAGTTTCCTTCTTATATGGTTAATCATCCTAGGAAGTCTCTTTGGTTAGTTCATCAGCATAGACAATTCTATGACCTCTACGCCTCTCGTTTCGGCGACTTCTCGAGTGACCTAGATAATGAAACAATTCGCCAAATGGTAATGGATGCTGACAAGAAAGCCTTGGAAGAGTGCCAATCCTGCTACACGATTTCGCCTAATGTCACGGACAGGGTCAATCGCTATTTTGGTATGAATGCGCCCTCTCTTCCGCCTCCTCTGCCGCTCGGAGATGCCTATCACAGGTCTGAAGCAGATAACTATATACTCTCGGTTGGACGAATTTGTAGTATCAAGCGGGTAGATATGATGATCAAAGCCATGGCTCAGGTTGATGATTCGCTAAAACTAAAAATCGTTGGGCTGCCTGATGAGGCTGCTCATGAGCAGTATCTAAAGAACGAAATTGAAAAGCATCACCTATGGAACCGAGTTGAGTTTTTGGGAAGAGTCAGTGAGGAAGACCTTATAATTCTATTCTCTAAAGCTTTTGCTGTTTATTACGCTCCTTTTGATGAAGACTATGGTTATGTAACTCTTGAGGCTCTTGCTAGCGGAGTGCCTGTACTTACCTGCACCGACAGTGGTGGAGTGCTTTCCTATATTGAACATGGAAAAAACGGCCTGATAGCAGAACCTACTGTTGATGCCTTAGCCGAGCAGGCCAATAGACTGCTCAGGGAAGAGGGTTTCAGGGCAACCCTTGCAGCAAATTGCACGGTAGGAGATTTGACTGCCACTTGGGATCAGGTGGTGGAGAGTTTGACTGCTCCGCTTGATGGAGGTTTCGAGCTCTCGGACAAAAGAAGAGCTACCTCTGGTAAGGGGGCTGCTTAGTTTAAGTTGAAATTAATTGTTCCGAAGATTTTGGAACAAGATAATTTTCTCAGCGCATAGTGCTCGATGGCTCTGGGTCGGGAAAGGCACCGATTGGGGAGCCTTGAGAACCGTTTGGATTAAAAATACCGGCTTTTTCTGTGACCCATTTCTGGTTGACTTTATGCATGGTCAGGCTCAGAGAGCTTTCCTTGTCACCAAATCTTTTTTTTAACTTTACTTGAGCTTTGTTTCCGCCATCTAGAGTCACATCTTCAATAATAAAATCGGTTTTAGCTAGCATTTCTCTGGATTTGGCTTGTATGTCTTTAAGGTTTTTTTCTAACAGGGCTGTGGTTTCCTTACTTTCTTTTTTTTGTTGAGAGCTAAGCTCTTTATTCGACAAGAATAACCTGGATAGCTCGATATTTTGCTCACCATTGTCTTTTGCCCGTTTTAAATAAAAAGCCTTCATTTCCTCCGGGCTGGAGTAGGCTATACTGCCGTTACTATCTTCTTTCATTTTAGAGTAAGTTCCTTCCCAGTCCACTAGCTCTACCAGGGGACTTACGTCTGGACTAACTTTCAGCTTCGACAGCACCGAGTAAAGAGCACTTTCTGGAGTTTCTGCGTTAACAGGGGTGGCAGCTAAAATGAAAGACAAGCATGCCAGTGGTAAAGATAGTCTTCGTAATCTGCCTGATTTGATTGAATTCATCGATCTTTCCTTATTTAAATGATTGCTATAAATCAAAATTTCTTACAAAAAGCTCCTGACGCAGATACACAAACGCCGGTGTCATTGGGGGTAATTTGTTCGGGTCATTGAACCTAGTGTCATAAGCCCAAGTCCGATTTGGAGCACTGTAGTAGTTAAAAGGCTCCCATCCAGATTGTGTATGGAGAGTTGGCCCTAAGCTTACGAAAGAGCCTTGATAAGTAAAGAATTGATTATTCGTTAAACCATTTCCAGGGTCTCTAAAATGCTCATTGAAGCGAAAAATATTGATTACACCTCCACCAGGATTACCAATATCTCGTCCAGCTGCCCCATTGGCGTTACCAGTTCTTTTCATTCCACTAAGAACAGCGGTGTTGACCGTGGTGTTCGAACCTCTTCTCCAGCGGAGCCAATTGGGGTTTACCGAAGGTATTTCGCTGCTAAAGTCTCTCCAGTTATTTGAAAGTAAAAAGTGAGCATCGGCAATAATCGCTGAAGGCTTCCAATTACTGTTTAAATTGTAGTCTCCCCATACTACAACTTGTTGATCTGAAATGACGGTGAGGCCTCGTACTGTTTCATGATTCGTGTCGCTTGACTCAAGCTCGGAGCCATTCCTAATTCGCACAGCATAGTTATTGTGGTCGTCGTCTGAACTGGCTCCCTGGACAGTTAGAAAAAATACAAGACCTTGCTCTGTGATATCATTTAGCTTTCTGTCGTTAATTAGAATTCCACCACCAGCTAAATCTTCATGTTCACCTATACATGTAAGGAGAGCCTGCATATCTATCTCCAGTACAGTTTGAAACTCATTTAATGAAGAGTTGTGGTTATACTCTCGGTGAAGAGTTAGTCTGTTGTTGCCCAGACTGTCGGGGAAAGGGGGACTAGCCTTGTGAGTATTACCTATTGGACGAGAAACTTTATCTATATAATCCCAGATGAGACCTTTTTCATCGTAATCCGAGTTTACCGCTCTCCACTGCTGGTGACCGGCTGTACCTTGATTAAAGTAGGGTTGACCCACATACCGTTGGCTGTCGAGCGAATTATGAAACGCAGCTTGGCTGAACGGAGCAGAATTATCTATTCCAGGCACTCTTTTGATTGGAGCTCCCGCGAACCCTTCTGTTCCTCCTGTATACTGACAGCTGTTACTGTGTAAAGCATCAGTGGCCACCTTGTTTACAGAATTGTCAGGATTGAATACGTAAACTCCCGTTGAAGAGTCGACCCCATTGAAGTTGCGAAGAGGTTGTTCTGCGCCATTTAGTTTAAGCACAAGTCTTAAATCAGCTCGCTGCCAGTAAAGGCCATCTCCAAAGGCGTCCAGAGCTTCTGCAGGTGGAACTACCACTGGGTCTTCGCCAATTAAGATATTGTCATTCCATGCACCAACATCTGTAACTTCAGGTCGAGATCCGGAGCATAGGGGTAGATTTAAGAAGCTGCCCGGGTCCCTAACCTTTGCTGTACCACTATGTCCTGCACAAGAGGGAGTATCTTTTTTTCCTCGATATAAAGAGCCGGCCATCGAGACTGGTCCAGCTAGCTCAGTGGCCCCGTTATCCTGGGGTGCCATATACAGGTCTCCATTGGTATGAACTGGCCCTGTAAGATTTAGAGTAGCCCCGTTGAACATTTCTAAATCTTCCTCAAAAAAGACTCCAAACTGAAACATCGGAACCAATCTACTCTTAAAGGTTAATTCTAGGATTGCCTCGTTACTACCTTGATTGTTTCTGCCTACAGAGGTCACAGCATATCTAAACTCTTGGGCATTTAGACCTGCGAATTGTTCTCCAGGAGGAATCGTCGTTAATATCGGATTTCCAGGAGGCTCCGAGACCATAGTGACCGCTTCATGCTGATTGTTAAAAGTGAAACTGTCACATGCAAAATCATCAGTCCCTGCAGAGCCGTTAAAGCAGTCTTCTATACTGGCAGGAGCAGTTCCTGCTGGATAGTTATAGCTCTCGAAAATGTTTCGAATTGTCTCGGCCCTAATGTTCAATCCAGCCTCAGCGGCATTGAAGCCACTGGCGCTGTCCCTTGATGCCTTAACAAGTTTTAGTTCTGTTTGGCTGATAACCATATAGGCAGAGAGCATGCTCGCAATAATTACTACCAAAAAGAGCACTGTAATAAGGGCAAACCCCTGTTCCTTCTTTTTCATGTTGAACCTCATGACTCTAGTTACCAAGACTTAAGATGATAAAACGTTTCTAGGGAAATACTCAGCAGTAATACTGGAGCTCATCGTTCTGTTTTTTCGTGAGACTTCACCACCGAGAGTGATGCTAATTTGAGCAATTTCTTTCCATACATGTCCGGCGCTAGCATCAAAGTTGTTGAGCATTGTACCATCTTGCATTTCCACTTGTATCGATAGCTCATTTGTGTCAAAGGCCACTGGAGCAGGGGTTGAGAGATCTCCATTAATATATAATTCAAGAGTTTCTGTTATGGTATCCAAGCTAAATCGAAATTCTTCTATTAGATATATTGAGCTACTTATCGCTGGGTAGGAGTTAAGTGGACCAGAAATCTGCATCTCAATATTAGTATCAAGATCGGTGTCTGAAAATTCAACAAATTCTCCAGTATTGTTTACCTGGTTGTATAGAAAGACCCTGGTAGTTCCGCCTTCATCTAGTCTTTGAGCTTCAAAACTATCAAAAAGTCTATCTGCATTGACTCTCTTGCAAACTGAATTCGGTCTGGACTCATCGGAGACATCAGCTACGGTGGCGCCGGCATTGATATCGTTACAAACTGTTAAAACTTCGGCTTGCTTATTTCTTCTTAGAATTAAAGTGTCTGGTGCATTGCCCATACCATTTAGAAGTTCGACCGCTGGAAATGACGGTTGTAAGTTTTCACCCGCTTGTCGAACGTTGGTAGATACAATATCCATGCCAGCTCTCAAATTACTGTTTATGCTGGTTCTGATCACATCCTCAAAGTATACATTGTTGCTAGCGAGGATATTCGCTGTAACCAATCCCATAATAACGGTGCTAAGAGATGAAGCCACAAGGAGTTCCATTATCGTGAACCCTTTTTCGTTGCTAATCACTTCCGTCATTTCTGCCTTTGTTATTGGTGTTTTTTGTTTCCCGAATATTATTGAATCCTTGAGGCTCCACCTAGAGCAACTTCTACAACTCTTGTTTGTCCATCATCGTCTCTAAGAGTGAAGGTGACACTTTCCTTTGCGAGACCTCGTTTTGTGAAGCAGATTTCCCAGTCAGTTGCTTCCAGTGATGCACCATTCGGTAAATTTGAACTCATTGGTGGACTTAATGGTGTGAAAGTAGTTCCCGGTTCACAACTGTCCCCTTGCTCGCCTTTTAATGCAAAAGCTGAAGTCGGACTGATTTTTATGGTTACAGTCTTTGACATAGCCTTTGAACGAGCTTCGCGCATAAAGTGAGTGACTTGAAAGCTGGCATCAGCTACTGGGCTGTTTATTTCTTTTAGATTTGAGATCGCTATTGCCGAAAAGATAGAAATCAGACTGAGCGTGGTTAGCATGTTTACCAGGGTAAATCC
>CALIEE010000299.1 GCA_938022485.1 uncultured bacterium
CAACTGCAATTCCATCAGTAGACGCAAATTGCAAAGGTTTTTTTATACTGCTTGGAGTAAAACGTAGAGTATCAGATACAAATACACTGTTTGTTGAAGACATGAGTCAACCCCGGGTTAGTTTTTAGAATGGTTAGGTACAGCCGGCAAAAGCAGAAACTTCTCCAGGCCGCACCTTTTAAAACCTAAAATCAACTCTCTCTACCTGTTGAATATAGTCAAAAACTATTCTCAAAAAGTAGAGTTGAATTACTGGCGCATCTTAGCGCAACTTCTTTGGACTCAGTATTTTATTGTTAATCAGGTTACTTTAGACCCTAGCTCAATTCCCCAGATATCAGACTAGCTAACCCTCACTGCCTAGAAACTATAGGTTGCAAACCTCACTGACAATAATTGAACAGGGGTAAATTCGTTTTTTACAAACTTCTAACGTTAGGTAGTCGAAGGAAAGAAACAACGAAAATAAATACGAACTTAGAAGTAACAACCTGCAAAAACATGGGTGAATCAAAAAAACATCTATTGGATACCGGTCAAAAGTGCTCCGGTATCCAATGACTGGGCCATCCCTAATACTGATTATAAGTTCCACTAGGTTTGATTAAGGCTTGGCGAACGCCGTCCATCTCCACAATCATATGGTGAGTGGAAATACCCAGCGAAGTATTCAAGGTCTCATCAAAGATGACTTTAGGAACGAACATCGTTTTCAACTTTCCATTTGCGTCCTTTTCAAATTGGGCTCCAGCTCTAAGAGCATTTCTCACATCACCGAAGCTCAATTGAAATCCGGTAAACCTCAGTCCTACGACCTGATCAGACAAATCTTTATAGTCTATAGTGTCCATGGTATTTTCCTGTTGGTAAAAGTAAAGAGCAAAGCTCCTGCAATAAGCAATTCCAGGGGCCTCACTCAATAAAAACCTTTAAGATCGTTACTTCGAACCCAGTGTACACTCGGCACAAAGCAATGCTCTGCTAGTTTTCTACCCAACTAAACAATATTAAAAGGTGCCGAGCGTACTAAGCCTCAGAATAGTCCCCCACCCCACCACAGCTACAGACTAAGTTACGGTCACCATAAGCAGAATCAATTCTTGCAACAGCCGGCCAAAATTTAAATTCTTTGAGTCCCTCAACTGGCCAGGCAGCGCGACTACGGGTATATTTATGCCTCCACTCATCACCGCCAACTTCAAGGGCAGTATGGGGTGCGTTCTTCAACAGATTATCCTGCTTTTCGGCTTTTCCGCTCTCGACCTCAGCAATCTCTTCCCTGATCGCAATCATCGCATCACAGAAACGATCCAGCTCAGCTTGAGCTTCACTTTCAGTTGGCTCAACCATCAAAGTCTCGATCACTGGCCAACTCACTGTTGGGGCATGAAAGCCGTAGTCCATCAATCGCTTGGCAACATCTTCAACCGTGACACCGCAATTCTTCTTAAAAGCCCTAAGATCCAAAATACACTCATGGGCTACAAATCCATTTTTTCCCTTGTAAAGAACCGGGTAGTGAGGCTCTAGTCTCTTAGCAATGTAGTTCGCATTAAGGATCGCTACCTCAGTAGCTTTCCTCAGACCCATTGCCCCCATAAGCTTTATGTAAGCCCAAGAAATAGGAAGAACGCCCGCTGAACCAAACTTTGCTGAAGATACAGGGCCGACATTTTTTTGCTCAGCGGCAAGAGGATCCCCTGGAAGGAAGTCACTCAAATGGGCAGCAACCCCAATTGGTCCGACTCCCGGTCCTCCCCCACCATGAGGAATACAAAAAGTTTTATGTAAGTTTAGGTGGCAGACGTCAGCTCCTAGATCTCCCGGTTTACAGAGTCCCACTTGAGCATTCATGTTTGCTCCGTCCATATAGACTTGCCCGCCAGCCTCATGAACCATTGCGCAAATATCTTTGATAGCTTCTTCAAACACCCCGTGTGTGGAAGGATAGGTAACCATCAAAGCAGCCAAGGCATCTCCTGCTTTTTCAATACCTGCCTTTAAGTCCTCAAGATTTATATCTCCCTGCTGATCACACTTAACCGCCAGCACTTTCATTCCTGCCATAATCGCACTGGCAGGGTTTGTTCCGTGAGCTGACTCGGGGATCAAACAAATATTTCTTTTAGTGTCACCTCGCGATGCATGCCAACCTTGAATGGCTAGAAGCCCTGCATACTCACCTTGCGACCCAGCATTAGGCTGTAGTGAGACAGCAGCAAAACCTGTTATCTCTGCCAAGTCCCGCTCAAGCTCATCTATTAACTCTTTGTAACCAGCAGCAAACTTTTCTGGAATAAAGGGGTGCATGCCGGCAAACTCAGGCCAGGTTACTGCAAGCATCTCAGTAGTAGCATTAAGCTTCATCGTACAAGAGCCGAGCGGAATCATCGAAGCTGTCAAAGACAAGTCTTTAGACTGCAAGCGATTCATATACCTTAGAAGCTCTGTTTCAGTTTGATAAAGCTTAAAGGCCTCAGCCTGCATAAAGGAACTAGTTCTCTTAAGTTTTGATCCCTCATCATCAAATAAGGTTTGAGCAGCAAGCTCCGTACTAAAGTCAAACTCAGCTCCAGGCACAATCACTTGAAGTAAGTTTTCAAGATCAGATGCAAGAACTGTTTCATCCAGAGCAATAGAAATCTCAGAATTGGATGGGTAGCGTAAGTGAATTTCTCTATCTTCAGCTCTTGAACGAATAGCCGGCAAGTCAGCCTCAGAAACCTTGAAACAGAGGGTGTCGAAGAAAAGCCCTTCGGCAACTTCAATCTCAGATTTTTTCAAAGCCTCTCTCAGCTGCCGAGTTCTCTGATGAACCGTATTCGCAATTTTAGTTAATCCATCTGGTCCATGGTAGACTCCATACATCGAGGCAACTACAGCCAAAAGAACCTGAGCAGTACAAATATTGCTAGTAGCTCTATCTCGCTTAATGTGTTGCTCCCTTACCTGAAGAGCTAAGCGAAGAGCAGGCTTTCCATTTCTATCCTTGGATACCCCAACTATTCTGCCAGGAATAAATCTCTTAAACTCCTCTTTGGTTGCAAAGAATCCTGCGTGAGGACCACCATACCCTAGACCAACTCCAAAGCGTTGAGCACTACCGACAACAACATCCGCTCCAAGATTTCCAGGAGCTTCAAGTAATGTAAGAGCAAGCAGATCACTTGCTACTATCAATCGAGTAGAGGCTTCTTTGCATTTAGCAGAGAGTGAAGAAAAATCCTCTACTCGACCATAAGTGTCAGGGTATTGAATAATAGCCGCAAAGGTATTCGCATCTAGAGACTCCTCCGGTTTTTCACAAATATCCAGTTCAATCTCTAGTGGTTCGGCTCGTGTTTGAATCACGGCAATAGTTTGTGGATGAAGACGGCTTGAGACCACAAACTTAGTTCGGTCTTCTTTCTGCGCGCGGTAACACATTACCATCGCCTCAGCAGCAGCCGTGCCTTCATCTAGAAGAGATGAGTTAGCTAGCTCCATACCGGTCAAGTCAGTCACTAAGGTTTGAAAGTTGAGCAAAGCTTCAAGACGGCCTTGAGCTATCTCAGCTTGGTAAGGAGTATACTGGGTATACCAACCAGGGTTTTCTAAGATATTTCTTTGAATAACTGGTGGTGTAATTGAAGGGTAATAACCCTGTCCAAGATAACTCTTACCTGGTCGGTTCTTTGCGGCAATTTTTCTAAGCCGTTCGATTATCTCTTGCTCACCTGCAGCTGGACTGAGATCGAGAAGGGTTCTGTCTAAAATTTGCTTTGGGACAGTCTGATCAATTAGTTGGTCTAGAGACTCACAGCCTAAGCTGTGAAGCATGGTTTGAATTTCATCTGTTTGAGGTCCAATATGCCTCGAGACAAAGCTCATATCCCTCTTTACCGCTTCAGATTCCACCTGACTATTTTTGACCACTGGTAAACCCGCCATTTTCTGTACAGCCTTTACTTAAATTACAAACAACTACTTTGAGAGCTCCTCGACGTAGGCCGAATAAGCTGTCTCATCCATTAGGCTCTCAAGTTGAGAGGCTTCCGAAATTTCCATTTTAACAAGCCAACCGTTTTCCAAAGGCGACTCGTTTACAAGTTGGGGGGAATCATTTAGCTCTTCATTAACAGCCGTAACCTTTCCGGCAACTGGAGCATAAACATCACTGACTGCTTTAACCGACTCAACATTAAGAGCCGTGTCGCCTTGGCCTAACTCTGCTCCTGCTGCAGGCAGGTCTACAAAGACAACGTCGCCTAGCTCAGTCTGAGCGTAGTCGGTAATACCAACAACATACTCACCATTAACTTCTTTTATCCACTCGTGGTCTTTTGTAAATTTAATCACCGGCCTCTCCCAATCACTAAGTGCCATGCTGTTAGCTTCTCTTACGCTTGTTTCTTCTTATAGAAGGGTATTTTTACAGTTTGAACTTCAACCATTCTACCCCGAACATCCGCCTGAAGTTTAGTCCCAGGCTTTGAAAATTCTTTATCAACTATCGCAAGACCTATGGCTTTCCCAACCGTTGGAGTTTGAGTTCCACTAGTCACCCAACCAACAGAGTTCCCCTCTAGATCCTGCAGCTTCATTTCCTCTCTGATCAACCCTCGACCCAAAACTTCAAGACCAGTTAGCTTTTGCTTCAAACCCTGTTCCTTCAGGGAACGAAGAGAATCCGAACCAACAAAGTCACCTTTTGAGAGCTTTACTGCCCATGAAATGTTAGCCGTAAGAGCAGGAAGATCTTCTCTTAGCTCATGGCCATGAAGAGGAAGTGCTGCTTCCAGTCTTAAAGTATCTCTAGCCCCGAAGCCAATTGGAAAGGCTCCATTCTCCAAGAATGCTCTCCAAAGGTCAGGAGCCTTCTCTGTAGGAAGAAAAACTTCAAAACCATCCTCTCCAGTATACCCCGTGCGGGCAATTAAAACTGAGCCAAAAGTTATTTCTTCCATTTTTCTAAAACTGAAGAACGGAAAAGCACCTAGGCTAGAATCTTTAAGTGCAGGGAAGGTCTTTAATAAAATATCTTGAGCCAGAGGACCTTGCAGAGCAATCTGTGCAAAGTCCGGGGTTTGATTTTCTAGATCTACTCCTTCCGAGTTTTGGCTCTGCAGCCAAGCGAAATCTTTATCGACATTGGAAGCGTTGGCACAGATAAAAAATTCTTGTTCGCTAACTTGGTAAACAATTAGGTCGTCAATCACCCCACCCTCTTCGTTTAGAAGAAGAGTGTATTGAGCCTGACCATCCGAAATTCTAGTAATATCGTTACTGCAAGTTCGTTGGATAAAGGATTGAGCAGCGGAACCTTTACATGAGATTTCTCCCATATGGCTCACATCGAAAATACCTGCTTGCTCCCTGACCTTCTGATGCTCGTCCTTAAGGTTACTGTACTGAACCGGCACTTCCCAACCTGCAAATCCCATCAACTTCGCCCCGGCTTCTTTATGCAGGTCAAACAGACAAGTTCGCTTTAGTTCACCAACAGTTTCTTCAGAATCAGACAAAATCCCGCAACTCCAGAGGTTGTTAATAAGGTCCCAAAATAGTCAGGAATCGAGCCTCTGTATAGCAGCTACTGAAGCCCATGTCATGAGCACCGGAGCCTAAGAAAAAGTATTTAAATGAGGTGCAACCATTACTAGCATAAATAACCGCAAAAACTAATGCATATTTTTCAGTTGTCTATCTTAAGCTATCCAAAACCCCTATTGTCCAAGCAGTTGTCAAACAACAACTTGGGAAAAACAATGAGAAATGCTGTATTTTTAACTTTGGCTGTTATTTTCAGCCTAACGGGGCTAGAGCTTTTAGGCTCGTCGCAAGTGACTGGAAAGCAAACACTAGTTGTCGCGGCTACCGCCTACAATTCCTTGCCTGAGCCCTTAACCAGAGACCAAAGTCTAACTGCTTGGGGACACAAGCTTGAACCTGGTAACAAAGTAATTTCTGTTAGCAGAGACCTTGTCGACCTTGGACTGGTTGAAGGCGTAGTCGTTGAAATTGAAGGTCTACCAGGCAAGTACCTAGTGGCGGACAAGATGGCTAGACGGTGGACCAAAAAAATTGACATCTACATGGGTGAAGATGAAGCGGCTGCTAGAGAGTGGGGCACCAGAACCGTTAAACTAACCTGGTAAGCTCTCGGGCGGCCTTTAAGCGCCTCGACAAAAACCACCTGAACGCTTACCTGAGTCGAAACCGAGGCTCCCAAAAAGCTGAACTTCTCTAGGCGACCTTGTCTTGAGCCGCATCCACCGTATTCGAAAGCAACATGGCAATTGTCATCGGACCGACACCACCCGGTACTGGAGTCACAGCAGCAGCCTTTTCACAGGCCTCCTCGTAGTTAACATCACCAACCAATCGTCCATCATCAAGGCGGTTAATTCCAACGTCTATAACGATAGCTCCCTCTTTAACTGAAGATAGGCCTAGCATCTCAGGTCTTCCAACAGCAGCGACCAAAATATCAGCATCAGCACAAATCTCTTCTAAGTTCTTACTTCGGGAGTGACAGACTGTAGCTGTGCAGTTTTCCTCCAGCAGCATAAAGGCCACAGGCTTTCCAACCAGAACCGAACGACCAACTACTACCGCGTTCAAACCAGATAAGTCTTCGGAATGGCCAAGGTCTCTTCTGGCCTCTTTAATCAATTCTATACAGCCCTTAGGAGTGCAAGGTCGATGGGCCTTGGCACCTCTCATCAAGAGCCCTTGGTTAGCAGGGTGCAACCCGTCTACATCTTTATCCGGAGCAATTTTCAACAAAGCTCCATACTCATCGAGTCCTTTCGGAAGCGGCAACTGAAGCAATATACCATCGACTGTTTCGTCGTTCGAAAGTTCCTCTAACTGACTTTGCAAAGCCTGATCCGAAACATCGGCGGGAAGCTTAATATCCACCGGTTCAATTCCACAGCGCTTTGCCATTTTACTTTTGGAAGCAACGTAAACCTGAGAGGCTGGATCCTCTCCGACTAAGACCACTGCCAATTTCGGCGAACGCCCAAGCTTCTCAGTGACTATGGCAGAACGATCCTTCAAGGCCACTCTCACGGACTTCGCTAAGGCTTTTCCATCGATTACTTTTGCAGGCATTTGCTTCTCCCTTTAGGGTCGTTTTTGTTAGAAAAGAAGGCGTTGACCTAGCAGAAAAAACCGTCAAAAATCAAGATCATGAAAATAGGAATTCCAAAAGAACTAAAGGAAGGCGAAAGAAGAGTCGCCCTCACACCCCAGGGGGCTAAGGAGCTAGCAGAGGCTGGTCATCAAGTCTTGATTCAGGCGGGGGCTGGAGAGCTAAGTGGCTTTGAAAATAGCCTCTTCAAAGAAGC
>CALIEE010000300.1 GCA_938022485.1 uncultured bacterium
AGCTGCGATTGCCAGAGATTCTGCTGCCAGCCCCGCAGTAAACAGTCCCGCTGCTACACCTAGCTAGTCCGGAGTCCAGCGATGATTAGCGCTGAGTCCGTAGACAAATTAAAATCCGATGCTTTACGTCTGATTGAGTCTGCTGGAGATGAAAACTTTCTGGTGGATCTTCGCGTCAAGCTCCTGGGGAAAAAAGGTGAATTGACCCAGTTGATGAAACAACTCGGTCAAGTAGATGCTGAGCAAAGAAAAGAGTTCGGTGGTCTACTGAATAAGGCCAAGCAAGAGGTCGAGCAGTCTCTTAGTTCAAAGCAAAAAATTCTTTCAGATCAGGCTCGACGGGCCAAGCTTGAGAAAGAATGGATCGATGTAACACTTCCAAAGAAACAACCTTTAGTTTCAGATGCCCCTGGCTCACTTCATCCAATTTTTCAAGTTCAGCAAGAGCTTGAAGATATATTTAGAGGTCTCGGCTTTACTGTCGTTGATGGTCCAGAAGTAGAGAAAGAGTATTACAACTTTGAGGCACTAAATATCCCTGCCACTCACCCTGCCAGAGATATGCAGGATACGATTTGGACGACTGCTGGAGATCTGCTTCGAACGCATACTTCTTCCATTCAGGTCAGAGCGTTGGAGAATGTGAAAAACACCCCACCTCTTAGAATCGTAGCCCCAGGTAAAGTCTTTCGTTACGAAAGAGTTGATGCCAGTCATGGTCATACCTTCTACCAAATGGAAGGAATGATGATTGATAGAGAAGTGACTGTCGGTCATTTGATTTACTTTATGAGGACTTTGCTTCGCCAGATTTTTGGGTTTGATCCGAAAATCAGACTGCGTCCTGGTTATTTTCCATTTGTAGAGCCTGGCTTTGAACTGGATATTTGGTTCAATGAAAAATGGATGGAGCTTTTGCCTTGCGGTTTGATTCATCCCAAAGTGCTTGAATACGGTGGAATAGACCCCGATAAATGGCAGGGCTTCGCTTTTGGTCTGGGTTTAAGTCGTCTCGTAATGAGTCGCTATAAAATTAACGATATTCGACATCTCCAATCCAGTGATTTGAGATTTCTCAGGCAGTTTAGCTAGGGGAGGAGTGGATGAAGATTTCAAGACAGTGGCTGGAAGATTTTGTTGATCTCTCTGAGTTTAGTGACGAAAAACTTGAGGAGCTGATTACTACTCGTGTGGCCGAAGTTGAGGGTGTTGAGCTTTCAGGCGAGACTTTAGAGCATGCTGTTGTGGCTAAGGCTCTTAAAGTTGAGAAGCATCCCGAGAGTAAAAAACTAAGCCTAGTTACAGTTGATAACGGAACTGACCAAAGGCAGGTAGTTTGCGGAGCAGCTAATGTCAGAGAAGGCTTAGTTACAGCTTTTGTGGCTCCTGGGGGAATTGTCTCTGATGGCAAAGGCGGAAAATTTAAAATTTCAGTAAGAAAAGTTGCTGGAATTGAAAGTCCTGGAATTCTTGTTTCGGCATCTGAGCTAGACATTTCGCCAGAGGGTGAGGGGATTATAGAACTGTCCGAAGACTTGAAACCTGGCACTAGTCTGAAAGATATTTTTGGTAATCCTGATACTGTTTTTGAAATAGATAATAAATCTTTAACCCATCGTCCTGATCTTTGGGGTCACTACGGTTTTGCTCGCGAGCTTTCAGCCATTACTGGCGCGAAGCTAGAATTGGTGTTGGATGACTACTCTGATGCAACAGAAGCAGGTCAAAAAAAGATTGAAGATCTTAAAACAGAAAAAGAACCGCAATGGACCGTTCGTATTGAAGACCAGGTGGGCTGTGCGCGCTTTAGCACGGCTGGTTTGGTTGGAGTAAAGGTTGAAGCTAGTCCTAAAAAAATAGTTCGCAGACTTCACGCAGTTGGTGCCGGGGTCAGGAACCTAATCGTAGACCTTAGTAACTACGTAATGCTTGAGACTGGGCAACCTAACCATACCTACGATGCTTCCAAGTTAAATGGTAAAGAGATTGTTGTTCGAAATGCTGTGGCTAAAGAAAAGTTCGAGGCTCTGGATGACAATACCTACAATCTAAGTAAAGAGGATATTGTAATCGCCGACCAGAGCGGAGTAGTGGCATTGGGTGGAATTATAGGTGGTGGCCCCTCGGCAGTAAGTGAAGAAACTACGGAATTGTTGATTGAGAGCGCTAATTTTGATCCAGTTCAAATCAGAAAGACAGGGAAGAGATTAGCTCTAAGAACCGACGCTTCTAACCGTTTTGAAAAGGGAAGAACTCCTTGGGCGGTGCCTTTGGCAACTCTTCGTTATATTGAGCTGCTTACAGATCTCCAGCCTAATGTTAAGGTTAGTAGTGGTTGGAGCGAAGCTTTCACCAGCGTGCCTGAAAAAGTAGAGGTCTCAGTTCGTAAAGGTTATGTGTCAGAGAGACTGGGTTCTGAGATGACCCAGGCAGATGTCGATAAAATTCTTGGTTCCCTAGGCTTTAAGTATCAAGTGCTAGGAAAGGAAGGGCTCCTGAAATACGCTGTACCTTGGTTTCGGCCGGCTAGGGATATTTCAATTCCAATGGACTTGGTTGAGGAAGTGGGCAGAATCTCAGGATATGAAAACATTCCGGAGAAGGCTCCAGAGATTGCTTCTTCTGCTAGCAGAAGGTCAGAGATTAAACAGCTTGAGTATCAACTCGCAGATTTATTGAGAGGTCTTGGCTTTTCTCAGTATGAGTCAGAGAGTTTTGTTTCTGCGAGCTTGGAAGCAGAGCTGGGCTATCCAGAGGGTAGTGATATTCGAGTTAAGAATGCTGTTGATGTCAATCAAGACAAAATGCGGGAGAGCTTAGTTGCAGGAATGATCGAAGCAGTTAAGTTTAATAAGCGCTTTGGTTCTACTGGATTGCTTTTTGAACTGGGTCGAGTCTATCGAAAAGCGGATTCTGAGAAAGTTGGTATCGCTCCAGCATCTAGGGCTTATTACAAAAATGCCCCAGCGGAAGAGAGTCGTCGGCTAGGAGTTGTAATATTCAGCGATAGTAAGGGGTCTGTGGATGGACGCCTTTTTTATCAGGCCGCTGAGCTTGTAAAAAAGATAGCGTCTTTAGTTAGTCCGAAGCAGGTTAGCTTAGCCAAGGCGGAGCAAAGTGAGAGTTTTCCATGTTTTAGAGAGTGGATGCACCCCTTTAGGGCGGCCACATTTTTTATCGAACAAAACCAAGTTGGTGAAATAGCAGAAGTCTCACCTGAGTTAGTGGGTGGTAGTCGAGCTTGCCTCATTGAGCTGGATACAGAGCTACTTCTGGATCAGAAAGTTGATAGAGAGTTTTCTGAAATTCCTAAGTTCCCTGAGTCTTTTTTCGAAGTCAGTATTGTTGCTTCTGAAAAAGAGGAGTTTTCGGCAATCACTAAAGTCTTAAGAGAAGCTGCCCCTTCAGAATTACTGAAGGGTCTAGAGCTAGTGTCGGTTTATCAAGGGGAGCCGATCGCAGCGGATAAAAAGAGTGTGTCGGTAAAACTTTTGTTTGGAGCCAGCGATCGAACTCTTTCTGGTGAAGAGCTAGAAAGTTTACAGCAGTCTGTAATTCAGGGGATCGAGGAAAGTAGCTACGAGCTTAGGAGTTAGGGCTCATTGTGAAAACGCGTGACGTTAAAATTTCTAATTTTCCAAAGAGCTACTCATTAGTGGTTGATGAGGGTGGATTAGGGCGAAGTTATCAATTTGAACAACTTTCTGCTGATAGAATTGAAGAGTCCATAGAGCTAGAGCAGGGGGCTTTTTCTAATCCTTGGAGTCGCCAGCTATTGCTACGTGAGCTTGGTAAGAACAATCCTTTGAATATTGGAATTAGTAAAAGAGGGCGTCTGATCGGACAATCTTTTTGTATGCTTCTGATCGATGAGCTTCATATTTTAAACCTGAGCATATCCCGTGAGCACAGAGAGCAAGGTTTGGCTCGGGAATTACTTAGTCGGATTTTGGATAAAGCTTTGGAAATGGGGGCTCGTTCCGCAATTTTGGAAGTTCGGGATTCGAACAAAGTTGCTCAAAGTTTATATAAAAGTTTTGGTTTTGATTTTTTGACCAGAAGAAGTTCCTACTACCGTGATAATGGTGAGGATGCCTTGGTATTAAGCAGGGAGCTAAAGTCCAGTATTAGTAGTGATTTACAGCCTCCTAAGGGTGCAGTGCTGACTAGGGCTGAAAGTAGCCTAAGTTGATCTTTTTCTGCTCTCAGGGTATAATTCGGCGCTCTCCAATCTGCCTTTTTTTGGAGAGACAGGGGGGTTAAGCGGGTTGTCAACTGTCGGGGATTTTTCCCCAGCCGGGCTCACCAGCTGTATCCTGAACCCCAATCGTGTTTACACAGACAACCGAAAGGAACACATGGCCAAGGCAAAAAAAACCGATGAATACTCCAAAGGTGATAAAGTAGTTTACCCTCCTCATGGCGTGGCCATAATTGAAAAGACAGAAGTTAAGAACGTAGCTGGAACTGACCAGAAATTTTACCACCTGACAGTGCTTGAGACAGGAATGAAGGCGATGGTGCCTTTGAGTCGAGTTGATACTGTTGGCTTAAGAAAAGTTGTAGACTCTAAAACAGTTGATGAAGTTTACGATATTCTCAGGGATCGAAATGTCACAGTCGATACCCAAACATGGAATCGTCGTCATAGAGAATATACTCAGAAGATCAAAACTGGTTCAGTTCATGAAATTGCAAAAGTAATTCGTGACCTTTCTGTTCTTAAAGGAGACAAAGAGCTTTCTTTTGGTGAGAGAAAGATGCTTGAGTCTGCTCAAGGACTTTTGGTTAAGGAGATTTCCATCGCCAAGAGTAGAACTGAGGACGCAGTACTTAGCGAGTTAAACGAACTTTTCGTTTAGCCCTTAACAATTCTACAAAATGCCACCAGCGGTCTACGCCATAGTTCCTGCAGCTGGAAGCAGTATGAGGCTGTACGGTGGCACGGCTTCTAAGTTAGATTATAGGCTTCCCAACGGGGCAACCGTCTTGGAGCAGTGCCTTAAGACGCTTGTTGAATCAAAGGTGTGCAAAGGCGTGATCGTTGCCTGTCGTGAGCAGGACATGGCTGAAAGAGAAAATAGCTTAAGAAAAATTGTCCCTGGCTCAATTGAATTAATTCTAGTGGCTGGTGGAGAAGATCGGCAAAGCTCAGTGCAAAACGCTTTGCTCGCAGTGAAAGACCGGGCTGATTATATTGTGGTTCACGATGCGGCAAGGCCTTGTTGTAGCAGGGAATTGATTCAGGCGGTTCTAGAACAGGGAGTGAAGTCAGGTGCCGCAATACTGGCTGAGAAAAGTTCTGCCACTGTTAAGTTTGCTGGTCCAACAGTAGAAGGCCAAACGAACTCAGTTGTTGAAAAGACCATTGATAGGGAAAGGGTTTGGCTTGCTCAGACGCCGCAAGTGTTTTCCACTGAGCTGTTGGTAAAAGCCTACAATAAGGCGGAGAGTGATGGTTTTAAGGCAACAGATGAAAGTTCCCTAGTTGAACACTATGGGAAACCTGTAAGCTTGGTGCCGAGCTCATCCCGTAATCTGAAAATTACAACAAAAGATGATTTAGAACTTGTCGATCAGTTTTTTAGATAGCCTTGGCTAGCTCAGCTAAAACCTACAGCTTAGCAGTGTAGCTTTAGACCATCGTAGGCTAGCTCGACATTAGAAAAGCCCATTTTCTTGATTCTTTGGTTAGCTTCTTCATGCTCTAGCTCGTGAGAGATGTGAGTGAGCCAAGCTTTCTTTGGCCTTAGTGTTTTAACTTGAGATAGAGCATTTTCCACGGTCATATGGGTTGGGTGAGGTCTATCTCTTAAGCCGTCGATGATTAGTTGTTCTAGGCCATGAAGAATTTCCAAGGATTTCTCAGGAATCTTCGAGCAGTCAGTTAGGTAGGCGAAGCTTCCAATTCGAAAACCTAATATAGAGTTGTCACCATGAAAAATGGGAATTGGAAGAACATCTACCCCAAAAAGATTAAAAGTTTTTAATGCCTCGATTTTAATTAAGTCTAGTTTGGCGGTTGCTCCGCCCTGATATTTTGGGTTTTCCTTAAATACGTATCTAAACTTCTCTTCTAGCTCACTAAAATCAGGGTCAGCAGCGTAAACCGGTATTCTAGACTTGTTAATAAAGTTAAATACTCTGAGGTCATCAATTCCGTGGCAGTGGTCAGCGTGAGCATGGGTGTAAAGAACAGAACGCACATCCCTGATTCCAAAGGCCAGTGCCTGGCTTCTAAGGTCAGGTGCAGTATCAATCAGAATGCTGCCAATGCTATTTTCTTGGTCGCTGGTTGTTTCCTCCTTACCAGAGCCACTGGTGTTGGGCAGGCT
>CALIEE010000301.1 GCA_938022485.1 uncultured bacterium
GGAGGTTCTATAGAGTGCTGCAGCTAGAAGTAATCCGAATATTCCAACGATAGTAACCGTCTGGAACGTACTTACAGAAGCAGAGGCGAAAATCGAAGTGCCTGAGATAAATGAAAATACCAAAGCTGTCGCAAACCAGGCTCCAAGGGTAAGAGTAAGTTCAAGCGTCAGACTCAGAGAGGCTTGTTGTTTACTAAGGCCTATCTGCTGTCCTAGGAAAGCTCTCGAGCAATAGCCCCAAACACTTCCAGGAAGCCAACGAAAAGACTCTGACTTCAGCCAAATTGAAGCTCCTTCAAACAAACCCACCTGACCTCCGAGAGCATTGGTGATTTTTCCCCATCCAGTGGCATTAAAGAATCGGTAAATGAAAAGCCCAAATATTGAAAGTCCAAGAAAAGCAGGATCCGCAGAGGTTACTATCGAACCGGCTGAGACAATCACTTTTCTAAAAGTCATAACCAAACTGAAAAGAGCTAAAATTGCTAGCATTTTAACGATAAGTTTTAACATTAGACCGCACCCGCCATTTGAATCTCAGTGCCAAATACGTCTTTCTGCTCATTAGCTCTTAGCAAAACTCCTTCTAAGTTATCTAGTATGCTTGCCCAATTAAAATTCTCTTTAACAAATCTTTCCCCTGCTTTGCCAAGCTCTTTAGCCCTTAAAGGGTTTTCAATAAGGTAGATTAGAGCATGAGCCAGGTCGTTTGAACTTTTCTCCTTCACTAATATCCCTGTTTCTTGATGTTTAATAACATCAACAATACCACCTACCCCACTTGCTACCACTGGCCTTGCATGTAAGAGGGCTTCAATCAGCACAACGCCCAAGCCCTCGGTGTCGGAATTGTCGTCGTGTATTGCAGGTAGACAGTAAATATCGGAGCTCTGATAAAGCTCAGCAAGCCTTTCATTGGAAACAAAACCTTCAAAGCGAACTTTATCCTCAAGTTTAAGATTAGTAACTATTTGCTTCCATTCTTGGGTCCGATCACCATGTCCTGTGATTACCAACTCCACATCTTTTTTTTGCCCAAGAACCAACGACAAAGCCTCTATCAAATAGTCCACTCCCTTTCTTTGAATATGACGTCCACTGAAAAGAATTCTGGTTTTCGCTTTAGAGAAAGGGTCGGCGGCTTTTTTGCCTTCAACTGTGGTGCCATAGGGAATTACCCGAGCACTAGAACCTGTCAATCTTGCTATCTCTTTTTTGGTGTGAGAGCTGTTACATGTTATTGAATCGGAATGCGAAAGGATGAAGCCTAGTATCCAATTGATATATTTTGACCGTCTTGCCATGGCCATACCCGCCCCATGGGCTGTAAGGACAACCTTTGCCCCGAAGAAAGCTCTTGGCAAGATTGTAAAAAGACCATGCGGAAAAGGCCAATGAACATTTATTACATCGAAGCTATACTTCCATGACCAATAAAACATGTGAAGGATGCCGGAAAGGATGTAGACCATTGCAAGCAGCTTCCCCAGAATACTCTTAGACTTTGCAGGAGCTCCTTCATCATGAGTCAGCGATTCAATAAAAGCCGGTGCATAGCGAAATCTTAAAACAGGGACTCCATCTATAGTGTGATGACCACTGCCCTTAAAAGATGAGGCGACGACAACTACATCGTGTCCTCTACCTTTCAGCTGATTCACAGTTTCTCTTAGCCAAGGAACCTGATGGTCCTCCTTGTTTCTTGGATAAGTCGAGCCAAGCACACATACTTTAAGTTTCTGCTTTTTGTTCATTTTCTAAAATCCTTTCAAATAACCTTGTTAAAATTGTCTTTATAAAAAGTAAGAATTACCTCAGTGACACGCGTACTGTGCATTTCGCACAACAGTTTCCAGGGCATCCGGGTCAAAGGGCTTTTGAATATAGTCAAAAGCACCTTCCTTCATAGCATCTACTGCTCGCTCAACCTGTCCATTCGCACTAATCATAATCACCTGCGCTGGAAGATTGCGAGCCCTGAACTCTTTAAGACACTGTATTCCATCTTTCTCAGGCATCATTAGATCCAAAAGAACTATTTCAGTATCTTTCTCAATCGTAGCCAATGCCTCAAGACCATTGGTGGCTGTCTTAACTTCAAAACCTAGCTCTTGAAGCTGAAATTTCAAAAGAGAGCGAATCCCATAGTCATCATCGACGACCAAAGCTTTGCCAGAAGCCACAGTAGTTGGTAGTTTTTCCAATGCTTGTTGAAGCTTGGCTTGTACTTGGGATACTTTACTGTAGTCCAATTTCTCTGCGACCAAACTATCAAAACGATTGGACTCGTCCTTGCTAACTATAAGTTCCGAAAGCAGTCCAATAGCAAATAGAGGAGCTGAAGCTGAAAGAAGCAGCTGAGCCAATCCCCTTAAGGCACCATTCATCCAAGGGAGCATCACCGACAAAGCTAAAAGAACAAGTGCTATTGCTAGCGATCCCACAGCAATTCCGCCCATTAGGTGAAGCGGCCGCTCTCTGTAGTTCTTCAGAAAGGTAACTGTGAGCATATCCAAAAAGCCCCTGGCAAAGCGTTTAATTCCGTATTTACTCTGCCCAAACTGTCTAGCATGGTGCTCGACTACAATCTCAGTAGAATGAAAACCTTTAATACTAGCCAAAGAAGGTACCATACGGTGCATTTCTCCATACAGAGCAACACTTTTTACAACTTCTTTTCGGTAACATTTAAAGCCACAGTTATGGTCATGTAACTGTACTCCAACCAAGGAGCTAAGCACTTTATTAAAAACTCTACTGGGCAAGACTTTATGCCATGGATCGTGGCGAATTTTTTTCCAACCACTGACGATGTCATAACCTTGATTTAACTTCTCTATAAAATGTGGAATTTCTTTAGGATCATCTTGTAGGTCAGCATCCATTGTAAATACAATATTCCCCTGAGCTATTTCAAAACCTGTGGCTAAGGCCCTTGCCTTTCCAAAATTTCTTCTGAAACGAACAGCCTGAACCTTACCTTTTGATTCTTCAATGAGATCCGCAATGACACGCCAACTAGCATCAGTGCTTCCGTCATCAATAAAAATTATTTCATAGCCATGATTCAAGCTTGAAACTTGTTCGACTATTCTCTGATGAAGCTCCCTAAGACTTTTCTCTTCGTTTAAAACTGGAATGACAAAGCTAAGCAGGTCCTT
>CALIEE010000302.1 GCA_938022485.1 uncultured bacterium
TGCTAAATCTTTCCACCCTGACTGTATCAAAATTAGCCTTTCGCTCAAAAATAAGGGACAACGCCCATTACTTTAAAGATATTATGGATTTAGAATTGGACAATGACACTAGGGGGCCGAGAAAGGCAGGAAAACTAAAAGGAGATTGCCATGAGTGCGCCCCACAAAAGACCAGCGAGTGATTACGCCTACATGATAATTGGAGGCTTCTTGCTCGTAATGCTAGCTTTGCTGGGCGGTTGCCTAGCAGCTTTTGCTTAATGTTCGGAGGAAACCAATGGCTCGCGAATATCACGAGCCAGGCTTCAAGATTTAGCTTACTGCCTTCTCAGCCCCGTGGTGTTAATTTAAGAAAATCTCAGAGGTGCAATCCTTCAACAAAATCTGCTTAAAATAATAATTACTCTAAGCAAAGAAGAACCTCACCTCATAATCTTATTAATACGGTTTCAACTTAAATACCGTATTGTTCTCACTTCGGGCTATGAGAAAGACTGCAAAGCATACAAGCGATGTAGTGATCATCCAGTAGGACAATAAACCACCAAAAGTAAACCCTACTAGAGGGTCAACAATCAAATTATATGGCGCTCTGTCTAGTTTTAATAGAACAGAAAGGCTTATTAAAAAATTGAGCAAACATCCAACTAGTGAGAGTAAAATTGCTACCTTAGCCTGATCCATCCAGATGCAGACTATGGCAGTAAATAAAAGAAAGGGAGCAGAACATGCTACAAATACAGAAAACATATTAAAAAACCTCAGGTTTGATGTGAATTACACCTCTGAAATTTAGTGATTGCCTTAAAGTAAAAACAAACACTACAAGTCTACCCATTGGTTAGATTTGCTAGCTGCAAAAAAAACTTTTAGCAGTGTTGCATCATCAACATACACTAAATCTATAGAGAATAGAACTGGGCGGGCCCAGCTGCTCAATCGAAGCAACTAGTTGGAATTAGGCAGGTGTCAATAAATGGGAGAAAGGAAGGTGGACAAAATATATCCACCTCCGTTTTAGAATCGCTAACCTTTCATCATCTGAATGAACTCTTCGTTGTTTTTAGTCCCTTTCATCTTATCTTTAAGCCAGTCCATTGCATCGATTGGATTAAGTGGAGTAAGGACTTTTCTGAGCAACCAAATTCTTTGAATGGCTTCTTCTCCAAGAAGTAGCTCTTCCTTTCTGGTTCCAGATTTATTGATATCTATTGCTGGGAACTGTCTTCTATCGGCCAGTTTTCTATCGAGCACTAGCTCCATATTACCGGTTCCCTTAAACTCTTCAAAAATAACCTCATCCATTTTTGAACCAGTGTCGATTAGAGCAGTTCCGATAATTGTGAGACTTCCCCCCTCTTCTACGTTTCTGGCTGCACCAAAGAAACGCTTTGGTTTGTGCAGTGCGTTAGAATCAACACCACCTGAGAGGATTTTCCCACTAGGTGGAACAACTGAGTTATAAGCTCTGGCAAGTCTAGTAATAGAGTCTAAAAGAATAACAACATCTCTTTTATGCTCTACCAGTCTCTTAGCTTTCTCAATTACCATCTCAGCAACTTGAACGTGACGGGTGGCTTGCTCATCAAAAGTAGAGCTAATTACTTCCCCATTCACGTTTCTTGCCATGTCCGTAACTTCCTCAGGCCTTTCGTCAATCAAAAGAACAATCAGAACAGCTTCAGGATTATTGGTAGTTATTGAATTAGCAATTTCCTGTAAAAGTATTGTCTTACCAGTCCGAGGAGGAGCAGTAATCAGAGCCCGTTGACCCAGACCCACCGGACAGAGCAAATCCATAACTCTAGTAGAAAGGTTCTCAGGATCACGCTCTAACTTGAGCATTTTCTCTGGGTAAAGCGGTGTAAGGTTGTCAAAAAGAATCTTATTTTTTTGAGCATCTACAGGCTCAAAGTTAATTTCATTAACTTTAAGAAGAGCAAAATATCTCTCACCCTCTTTTGGTGGTCTGATTTGACCTTCAACAGTGTCACCTGTTCTCAAATTAAAACGACGAATTTGGGCTGGTGAGACATAAATGTCGTCAGGACCAGGTAGATAGTTATAGTCAGGAGCACGTAAAAAACCAAAACCATCAGGCAAGGTTTCTAGCACTCCAGAGCCATAGACTTGACCATCATTGTCAGCCTGGGCTTCAAGAATAGCGAAGATCAAATCTTGCTTTCTCATGTTACTGGCACCCTCTACTTCAAAATCTGAAGCCAAGGTTGCAAGTTCAGTGATGCTACTCTTTTTAAGTTCTGTAAGATTCATAATCTATTTCTGTTGAATTTTAACTATTGAATATTGGGCCTGAGTTCGAACTAGAGCAACCTGCTGTCAACTTTACCGAAATAGAGTTTTCAAAAGATTAATAAGCCGGACTAGGCAAACGGTTTAAATAAAAAAGGACTGAACCCCGGACTGAGCTTTAACGCGAAGGAGATTCGCTCAGGGAATAGAGCCAGGAACCTAATGATTAATACTAAGGGATTCTAAAGTCAAGATGAATTTTAACCTTAGCAGACTTGCATTTCTTCAGCTAGCTAGCCCTCTCTCAGCAAGAGTCTTAGCGTTAACCGGCTTGATATAAAGAGGCTGGGGTGGAGCATCTTTCATTGAGATACTGACCTGCATATCCGGCGCTGCGTCAAGAGCTGAGAGCTTAAAGGCCGCTTTCAGCTTATTTTCACTGGACATATCGTCCAGGTTAAACAAACTAGGCAATTGAGAATAATTAGTCTCAAAATACTCATTAGCCATCACTTCTATTTCAGATAGTTTTTCTATCTTATGAAAGCCTTGGCTACTGTCCCCAATAGAGTATTTACCAATAAAAACTTCTTCACGATTCGCCCGACAGTAGGTCGTACAATCTCCAAAATCCTTCCCTGAACAGGGTAACAATAGAGATGGGAATACGACTATTTGACATTCAGTTGATTGCTGAAAGGCTATAGCGGCAGCCAAGCCAGCCCTAATACCCGAAAAACTTCCTGGTCCTGAAAACGTAATTACACGGTCCAATTGGTTGGGCTTCAGGCCAGCCTCAGCAAGGAGGCCTTGCACTAATCCAAATAGCTTTTCGCTATTTCTTGAGAGCTCACTAACTGCAAAGGAAAATTTTTGACCGGAAAGAAGACCTGCCGAGACCTCCGAAGAAGTTAAGTCATACGCTAATGTATTCATTCGAGGCTTCACTTACGGCCGCCTTAAAACTTAAGGGGAGGCTGTCGCCGGCTGCGGTGCCGCCTGAGGTGTTTCTTCATCTTTTGAACTATCCTCATCTTCTTC
>CALIEE010000303.1 GCA_938022485.1 uncultured bacterium
CTGTTCCTTTAAACGGTTACACTACTTATCTAGTAAAGCTTAAAGATTTAGCATCATGTCTAGGACTACTAACGGTAACGTTGACTAGCCTTCTTTAATACGTAGGCAACATCTGCAAGTGGTATTGCCGTTTGCGCATTTTCTGTATAGTTGAGTCGGGTATTACCTCCTACAGTTAGATTAACCGCCTGTACTCCGCCATTAAAACTGAAATTACCTCTGACATCTACTGAAGCATAAGGGGCCTCGACTAGAGCAAAAAGATCAGCGTTCCCGTTCATTTTTAGTAAGCTTGTTCCGGTATAAATAATTTTTACTTGATGGGGTGCGAGTGGAGGCCCACCGATTAGTTGATTTCCGTTTATAGTTCCGCCATCTAAGTCATCAACATAAATTACGTATTTCCAATTTGCAGAATCGTCATTGTTTCCGTCCCCATCTTCATCAATATTATCGGTATCAGTAAGGGGGATGGGCCCAAACTTAAGCTCACCATTACCTATATCTAGAGAACTAAAATAATAGGGTTTTCTGTAGTCCGTGAGGGTTAATGTCGTATTATTGCTGAACTCAACGTCCATGTAGCAATGGGCCGGACGTGCCCCAGTAGCTGGATTATGGTTCTGATCCCAGGTGTGATTGCCGCCACTCATTTTTCCAATGTTTTGGCCGGTGCCACATAAGCTGCTGAAGTTTCCAGGGTTAGGCCATGGAATTGTTGGGCATGAGCTACCTTCACATGTACTATTAGATTCGCCATGAGGTCCAAAGGTGATTCCGCCACTCTGAGCACTGGTTACTTGACCGTTGATTTGACTTTTGATGTTGACAGGCCCGTTGGAGCCAACTGTACAGTTTGCTTTTGCGGCTCCTCGAGCCCAACCAGTTCCATCATTAGTATACTCAAAGGAGCTACACTGGTTGTTTGGTGATCCAGTTTCCATCAAGTCCCTTCCGAAGAATCCTGGAATGGAACCTCCTCCTACCAGTTTTGAATAAACATAAGAAAAGCTATGAACTCCCCGGTCAGGGTTGTTACCAGTTAAGACATCTATGCGGAAAACAGGTTCGTACTCACTTCCTGCTTCTCTGGCCCAGATCATTACAATCCGGGCGTTTGCAGGTCCAATACCTGCGCTATTGAAAGAAGCAACTGGGTCGAAAGCATCCCCGTTAATAATATTAGTAGTGCCAGGAAAATTGGAAGTTCCAAAAAAGGAATTGTTGCTCAACATCGGAGCGTCATTTGTTCCACTAATTTTGACCATCGTAGGGGTTTGAAAATGAGCCCCTTCATTGGCTGCGTATGTTGGGTTGCCCAAAGTGAAATGATTATCAAAATCAGCCTTTTTAAAAAGAGTGGCCATGTCCTGAGAATGATCCTGTAGCCAGACAACAGCGCTATTCAATGTTTGCTCGACCTCGTAATAGAACAAGGAACGATTTTTAACTATAGCTCTGGTTTTGGCTGTGTTTTGAGCGCTATTCAGCATGCCGACGGATATCACCGCACCAATTCCAATGATAAATAATATTCCTGCTAAAACGAACCCTCTTTCCTCGGAATTTTGATTATTTAGCTTGTTGTTCTTCATATTGAATACTCCTTAAATTTTCCAAAGTCGCTAAAAAAGGTAATTAAGATTTCTTAAACCAAAGCGTTGGATTACTCTTGCTGTGTGTATATCGCCATCGCTTAGAGGTTGGTCACTGCTGACCTCTACAGTTAGTTGAATTGATCGTAGTTGATTGATAATTTTTTCTCCGGTTAAGGGAAGTGTCACGGGATTCCCTGAGAAGTCTAGATATTCTAATTCCAGAGTTGCATTTTCAGCTATTACGACTGGTCCGAAACCTGAGTTTCTGGTTATTTGACTGAAGCTACTATCTGATTCGTAAGATACCATAGGGACTTCTTCCAACAGGCTTCCTGTTTTGAAAATTGATGCAGGCGAGAATACTTTATCAGTTATAGTTACAGAGTTAAGAGTCGTGTCTATACCGGAGATTTTTCCGTAAAAACCATCGTCGCCACCAACAACACTGTTTGAAATAAAAATAGGATCATTGAGGTCAAGAGAGGATATGTCTGTAAGGTGTATAGTGTTTTGACTTGTTGGGTTGAAATCTTGAGTAAGGAGGAAGACATCGCCTGTTTCATTGAGTCGGAAATCGACTCTTGAAGATGATGAGGTGTTAATATTAAAAGGAAACGTTACCGATGGATCTGAGATAGTATTTTCGCCAATTTGAAAGTTGGCTTGATCGAATGGGAGTCCATTTCCTAAAACTCTCAATTCAAAGCCTAGATTTTGTACAACCGCTTGAGCCTGCAGAAATGTTGCAATACGAACTTGACTATCCCGAGATTCTTTAGCGGTCTGGACATACTGGAATAAAGCCCCAAGCAGTATCGTAGAAGATAGAGTCATTGAAACTAGAAGTTCGGTTATAGTAAATCCTTTTTCATTTAATGAAACTGAAGATTTCATCGAAACTTACTCCCATTTTGCAAATCTATTTGTAAACTGTACCGATGTAGGTGCGTAGGAATTGTTCGAGGTTACTGTTACGGTTATTGTTCGTGATTCGTCAGGATTAATAACTATTACTGTTTCTCTTTCGAATGTAGAGTTAAAGGAAGGCCAGGCAACTTCATCTTCTACAGAGTGAAGCGCCCCAATACTAGTTACATTGATCGAAGCTAATTCCTCCATTTTACTTACTGCTAAACTTGTAGCGATGTGATTGTATTCAGTATACGTGCTGGTTTTTAAGGCCATAACGACACTTTTTGATACTCCCGTGCTCATAATTCCTAGAAGCAGAATACTGACAAGAACCTCTAGCATGGAAATACCGACTTCTGATTTTAAAATTTTATTTGCTTTATTCATCATAGATATCTGAATATTCCTGTCCCGAGGAGCATGCCTGTTGCAAAGTCAGTTGACGCCCCGTCTATTTCGCCTGTTAGCGTAAAATTTACATTTGAAATTATAAAATTTTCGTCTACTGTTTGCCCTCGAGAGTTGAAGATTATTTGAGCACTAGCGGTGACGCTTATATCTCCCGGGACTTCTCTTTGAAAGGTAACACTATCTGGAGTTGGGACTGCCGCAGTGTCATAGCCTAAAAAATCACAACCAAAGTTGTAACCTTTGCCGTCTGGGTCCAATGTCATGATTCCTCGACACCCTTGAGAAGCCGAGTAGGCCTGAGCTAATTTAATGTCTTCAAATAGTTGTGTTCGTGCGTTGAAGCGGTCGAAACTGGCTTTAGTCTCTCGAGTGCCAGAAAGTGAAGCAGCGGCCAAAATACCCAAAATCGCTAATGATATCATTACTTCGATTAGAGTGAAGCCCTTAGGATCCAATATATAGTTCTCTCTTCTCATACTGAATAGGAATCGGCACTATTACAGAAAACTTTTAGATTCATTGTCTTGAAAATGTAAACTAATTGTAAAAGAAACGCAGGGCGCATTTCCTAAGATATTATAAAGAGTGTTGACGAGGACTTTGAAAAGGCTTCGGATTATCTAGACTCTGATAGCTAAGCTCCTTTTTATATTTTTGATTGTCTCGTTTAACCATATTGAACGCTCTGTATAGTGAGGCTTGATGAAAGTTAAAGCTCCTTCTCTTAATTGTTCAGAGAGAGTTGATTTAAGCTCTGCTATGATATTTTCGTTCTCAATTTTATCTTCTTCCAGCTCTTCAATTTCCTTCTTCAACCGTATAATATCATTTTGAAGCTTTTCAGTTCTATCCCGTGCGTAGCTCGCAATTTCGTCAAAACGGGGAATGAAACTGGGCCTTAGGAAGCGATTCAACATCTCAAGCCCTACAAGGTTCTCAGGTACTCCGGGAATAACAGGAGTGCCTTTTAGACCTCCCTGTTGGAAAACTGAAATTTGATCTTTAATTGGATCAAAAGTTGTATCGGGATTGATAGATCTTCCTGATAAAAACATCTCGCTAATATCGTCTAGTATTTCCTCGTAGTTCCTTGAAATATTCTTGCCTGCCAGGGAATTCTTGGTC
>CALIEE010000304.1 GCA_938022485.1 uncultured bacterium
TAAAGAGAAGACCAGCCAGATCGAGCTTATTTTCCCCCAAGTATATTCGACCTAAGTCTATTAGAGCTTCCTCATTTTGAAAGTTCATGTGGTAGGCTTTTTTTAAGTATTTTTTGGCTAGTTTGTCCTCATTTTCTTGTAGTGCAATCTTTCCCAGCAGTACCCATGCCCTGGAGTAGTCTGGGTAAATTTTTAATGCCTGCTTCAAATGCATTTTAGCTTTTTCATATTTCCCTGCTTTGAATAGTAGAACGGAGTAATTGAAATTTACACGCCCGCTATTTGGGGAGGACTCTAGGTCGCTAATTGCCATGGCAACGGGGTCCTCCCATTTGTCCAGCTCGATATAAAATCTGGCAGAATAGGAGAGTATAATTAAAGTGGAGACCCAGATCCTGGACTTGACGGTTTTAAGCGTGAAAACTGCTCCAGCAATAATCCAGCAGATTCCTAAGCTGGGAAGAAAAGCGAGTCGGTTCGCAAATATTGTTCCGATAGGTAGAAGAAAATTGCAAGTTATAGAAAAGGCAACCAAAAACCAAAGTACCCCAATTCTACTACTAGGATTTCTATTGGCTACTCCAATAAAAATAAGACTTAGGAGCGTAAGAAGATAGGACTTAGCTTCAAAAGACATAGCGGCAGGACCACCGGCCGGATAGAAAGTAGTTAGTTTGGCGTGGGAGTAGTCAATGCCTAAGTCGCTGGGGGCTATTATTTGGGCAATGTACTTTCCTAGAAGTGCCAAGGAAGCAGATGACCTTGAAAGAAATTCGGTTTTAGCCAGTGGATTATCTAGGTAGGATATAGAATCAGATCCACTCCCTAGAAAAGCACCGGTGGCGTTGTAACGCATGGCGAAATAGGCGACCAAACTTATTAAAATAAGTTTTAGACCCCTCCAAGTTTTGGTGAAAGACCACCCAAGGTGATTAGCACAAAGCAGATATAGTGGTAGTGTCGTCAGACTACTCTCTTTCGATAGAAAACCTAGAAGAATTATGATCATTGCCAAGAGCATTCTGATTCTGGTTGGGTTGGCTTTGAGCAAAAGGTTTAGACTTGTTATGGCGAACAATGCGGCAAGTAATTCGGTTCGAAAGGCAATGCTTCCTACTACCTCGGTATGGATGGGTAGGACGCAGAATATTGCAGAGCTTAGAAAAGCGATATTTTCACCAAATAATTTTCTCCCAAGAAAATAACAGGAAACTATGGTGAGTCCATAAAGTATGCAGTTAAAAAAATGAAATCCAGCAGGATTGTCACCATGAATTGCTAGACCTCCCATGAGTGTTGCGGAAAAAAAAGGACGGTAAAGGTTTCCAGGCCAAGTGCTATTTGTAAATAAAAGACCGGGCAGTTGATAGTTGAGTTTCGCTTGTTCTAGATGCGGGGGATCGTCAAGATTATATTCAAAACCTATTGATCTGGCTGAGATAAGAAGGGCTAAGAACAATAACAGAAGCCAACGAAGTTTAACTGGCATCAAACGCCGAAGGGGAATGCTATTACCAGTTTTTTCTTGAGACTCTTCCACCAGCAAGAAGATATTATCTTAGAGGGAAAACAACCAGTTTAAAGTGATGACTAGTTGAGTTTGAAAAAAGGGAGTGTTTAGGAGTCAGGCTCGATTTAATGGTCTGCTCCTACTCGCTGAAACAAACCTTTAATTTCGGCTTGCCAGATCCGTCCCCAGAACCGCTTCTTCTAGCAACTTCATTAGATAGAGTTCGGTAAAAACTGAAACGCCTGAAAGGGTCTGAACAGGTAGTAAGAGAAAAGATAAGGCCGAGCCAACCAGAGAACAAAGCCAGCACTATTGGCTGAACTATTGGGCTCAAAACGTAGAGGTGAAGAGTTGAGGCTATGCAAAGGCAAATTAAGACTGAAATACCAAAGTAAGGGAGCCGTTCTAGGAGTTTTGGACGGCGAATGGCTAGTGTGGCAGAGCTTCGATTTGAAATAGGTAAACTCTCCAAATCCTCAAGGTAGCAGCTTAGGCTGTCGCTAGGTATGCCGACTAAGTTAAGTCTAATAAAACTCTCGATTGTCTCTCCTGCGGGCGTCCGGGTCGAAGGAATCTGTTGAGCGGTGTAAGGTAGCCAAGGAATTCCCACTCTCCAAAAGCTGGCTTCACAGGCGGTTAGGGTAGAGCCTATGACCTTATAGTGTCCAACAACTTTATCACTAGTTGGCAGCGGGTTGTCTCTCTTATCCCCACCAAAAAGCCTCTCTGGGAGGAAAGTGCCTTCCACGTCTCTAGTATTCAAGGAAGCAGAGAAGAAATCCTCGTCTCTTATTTGAGCTGCCGAGTCCAGTGTTGCAGTTTCTTCATTGGAAATAATTTCAAGTGACATAGGCTATTATATATCATTAAATCACTGCGAGTCGAAGAGTTAGCATGCTAAAGGATATTTTACCCTTCTAATTGTGTCTCCTCATTTTATTATTTGATCTTTTTTTTGGTTAAGTAGTCCTAATTTAATAACATTTGGTGGTATAATTTGCAGGTTCCAATAGATCACTTTTACAATTTAGCTCCTAGGAAAAGCAGCGAAGCGCTGCTTCCTTCTCCCTTGGAGTCAGTTTCGCTTCCTTTTTTTCAGTTGTTAGTTTTGCTTGTAGCGTTAATTTGGACACCCAATGTCATGGCCGAGACTGCTCAAGAGCACTCAGGGGCCATTATCGGGGAAATTCGGATCCATATAAACGATATCTTTGAACAGCCGGGGGATAGAGGCTTCTTTAAGGCTGTTAACCGTATTAAAGCTAATACCCGCGAATATGTTGTTCGGCAGGAGTTGTTGTTCAAAGAGGGGCAAGCCTTTGATAGTTTTTTAATTGAAGAGAGTGAGAGGGCCCTGCGCCAACTTGGTTTTTTAAGAAGGGTATCTATAGTTCCAGCCGCAACTGGCTCTTCCGTGGATGTTGATGTTTACGTTCAAGATACTTGGACTCTTTTTCCGGTGTTTGTTTATTCAACTGGAGGGGGCAATGAGCGCAGAGCCGTAGGTTTCATTGAAAACAACTTGTTCGGGCATGGAAAAAGGCTTGAAGGACTTTGGGCAGACGATGAGGGAAGGGAAACTATTGAAGGGGTCTGGGAAGACCGCCGTCTTTTTGGGACAAGGCAAAATCTTATTTTAGGCCATTTTAGTCGCACTGATGGATTTCGTTCTGTGTTTTCTTATGGAAGACCATTTAGAAGTTTGGTTGAGCGGGGTTCTTGGAAGGTCGAAGGAGATATTTCGGATTTAGTGGGGAGGCTTTTTGAGAGTAGTGATGAGAGTTTTCTATTTAGAAATAGTAGCAAAGAACTAGGCTTTGGTTATACCTGGGCAAGGGGGGATGCCAGAGAAATAATTAGTCGCTACACAGTTGGCTATGCTTACTCTGAAGACGATTTTAGTGAAGCAGACGATCAAGACTTTGAGGATGTTGATGTTGATCCTTTGACAGTTGATAGGAATCCAGATCGCCTAGCATCAGATAGAGAGTTTAGTGGCCCTTTTATTTCGATTTCTTCAATCGTTCCTGACTTTGAATCAACAACTCACATTGATAAGTTTGAGAGAATTGAAGATTTCAATCTCGGTTTTCAATGGAGTGGACGTTTGCACTTTGCTCCGAAAGCTTTTGCCTCAGCTGAGGATTCCTTGGGTCTCAGTGTCCGTATCGCTGATGGCGCCAGGGTTAGTGACTCAGCTTTTATGAGAGGTGAGCTAGTATACTCCTCTCGTTTTGATGATGATGGAGTTGAGAATTCTATCTCGCAGCTCGGAATTCGTTACTATAATGTGTTGGGCGCCTCTGGTCTTGGGCCATCTTGGGGGATACATACCCTTGCCGGTGCCCTTCGAGTACTGCACGCAGATCGGCTTTACCGAGATTCGCAATTTGTATTGGGGGCCTCGAATGGCCTTCGAGGGTACAAGAATAGGACCTTTACCGGAGACACCAGTCTCGTTCTAAATTTGGAACATCGGGTGGCTTTTGCTGAGAACATCCTCCAGCTGTTTAACTTAGGGGGAGCAATCTTTTTTGATGCTGGGGGAGTTACAGAAAGAGGGTTCGATGATCTATTCAAAAATGAGTTTTACTCGAATTTTGGTATAGGAATACGGATTGGGCTTCCTCGCTCTTCAAGTGGAAGTGTTTTGAGAATAGATTTAGCTTTTCCTCTACGAGATGGTCCAGACGGTAGTGGAGAGTTAGAGCCTCGACTTCTAATTACCACTGGGCAGGTTTTCAGAGCTTTTCTCACTAATGAGTCTACGAATGTAATTCAGACAGATAGCGTGCTGGGAGCAGGCTAAGGTTTGGTAATCCCCCTAAATTTTGATAGAACTCATCTCCAAATACTGTGCTTAGCCGATCTCTCCTAAAGGAAAGATCGCACCGGTGCTCGTTTAGTTTGAAGTTCTTAAAATCAATCTTTGTTTAGGAGAAATATGATGGTTGAAGCGGTTAGAGAAATTCCTGGAGCTCCGGCACCTGTTGGTCCTTACAGTCCGGCAGTCGTAAGAGGTGATTTGGTGTTTTGTTCTGGCCAGATAGGCTTAGACCCTTCGAGTGGAAAATTGAAAGAAGGTTTAGCTGATCAACTGGACCAAGTTTTAATCAACCTTGAGGCGGTTCTAAAGGCTTCGGGATCTTCAGTGAATGATATTCTTCAGACTACCATTTTTCTTGCCGACATTAAGGACGGGGCTTTGGTGAACGAGGTATATGGAAAGTTTGTTTCTCCGGAAGCTCCCCCAGCTAGACAGACTGTCGCAGTTAAGGACTTACCATTGGGAGCGGTGGTAGAGATTTCTGCAATCGCCCAGGTGAGCAAGGCCTAAAGATGGAGAAGCTCTCTCAACTTCGTGAAAAAATTGATGAGATTGACGAGAGTATAGTTAATCTTCTCGAGGAACGGGCTTCTATAGTCTTGAAGGTCAAAGAGGCTAAAGCAGAGTCTAATGTGAATATTTACTCACCGTCTCGAGAAGTAGAAATTAGAGAGAGGGTTCAGGAATTATCCAAAGACGGTAATTTTCCGAAAGAGACTTTAGACACGATTTTCTCTTCGATAGTTGGTGCTACTCGATCTTTGATTGGAAAGCTAACCATTGCTTATTTTGGTCCGCCTTGGTCTCGAGCTTATCAAGCGGCTTTTAGACAATTTGGAGAAGATGTTAACTTCTTATCCTGTGATTCAGTGAACGGGGTCGTTGAAGCTTGTTCGCGAGGTGAGGCTTCATACGGAATTGTTCCGATTGAGACTAGCTCTGGAGGGGTTTTTTCGAAAACCTGTTCTGCTTTACTTTCCCAAGGACCGGATAGGCTTAATGTTGTGGCTGAAATTAAGCTGAAACAGAGCTTAGCCATTTTTTCAGAAGCCGCTTCTCTCGAAGCTATTGAGACGCTCTTTGGAGACGCTTCAAGTTTTATCGAAGCAGAGAGTTGGCTTTCTGAGCGACTTCCGAAAGTCAAAAGAGAGTTGTTAACCGATTCGGACTCTGTGGCTCAGTTATTATCTAAGGAAAGAAAAGCGGCATTTCTTGGACCAGAGGAAATTCTCACAGAAGAATCTCTTACGGTACTAGCGAAGGGTATTGACTCCAGTTCAGGTGAGAAGATTAACTCTTCAGTGGCTAGATTTTTTGTTCTTGGTAGCACACCTGCTCGTGAAACAAAGAGAGATAGAGTTTCGATAATTTGTGGGGTGAAGGAGCAGGCAGGGGCTTTGCATGAAGTGCTTAAGTTTTTTGCTGAGAGAGAAATAAACTTAACGAAGATCGAGTCTAAGATGTTGGATGGGCAATTAAGTTTTTTCATTGATATTGATGGCAGTTTGAGTAGTGAAAAAATCTCTGGTGCTGTTTCTGAACTGGACAAAGAAACGGTGTTTTTAAAAGTCTTGGGTAGTTACCCATCAGCGCTTGAGCCAGGAAGGGCCTAGACACTTGGTTGCAGCCAAAAGAAATATTTTAAAAGGGAGTATTTCTCTTCCCGCAGATAAGTCCATTACCCACCGGGCGATTTTGTTTTCTGCTTTAGCCGCGGGAAAAACCGTTATTAATGCCTCTGCTATTGGGCGAGATAACCTAGCTTCGCTGCGGGCTGTAACTCAGCTAGGAGCTTCCACCAAAATAAGCTGTTCAGGAGCCTTCGCTGATATCGCTCGAGAAGAGCAACTGAATGTGGATGAGAAGTTAGAATCTAGTCTAGATATTTGTATAGAGATAGATAGTCCTGGTTTTGGGAAACTGGCCAGACCAGCTGATGACATTTATTGTGGAAACTCAGGCACTACTTCTCGACTGTTGACCGGTATTCTGTCAGGCCTTCCCTTTGAGTCAACGGTTACAGGAGATAAGAGTCTCTCCACTCGTCCTTTTCAGAGAGTTAGAACACCCCTTGAGGAAATGGGAGCTAGTTTTTCTGCGGATAAGCTCCCCCTATCGATTAAGGGCGGAAACTTGGAAGGAATTCAATTTGTTTCACCCCGAGCGTCGGCTCAAGTAAAGAGTGCTGTTCTTCTTGCGGGTTTATCAGCCAAGGGCCAAACCGCTGTCACCGAACCTCATCTTTCAAGAGATCATACTGAAAGAATGCTTTCCGCAATGGGTGTAGAGGTGAGCTCAAAGGAAACTGACGCTGGTTGGAAGATTAGCCTTGATGGGGGAGAAATCGGCAAGCTTAAAAGCCTGAAGGAAGTCAGAGTTCCGGGTGATTTATCATCAGCTGCTTTCTTCATGGTAGCAGCAAGCTTGATTCCAGGTTCCGAAATCGTAATTGAGAACTGTGGGCTTAACCCCACTAGAGCTGGTGTGGTGCATATCTTGAAAATGATGGGGGGTGATTTAGATGTCCTTAACGAAAGAGTTGAGGCTGGAGAAAAAGTTGCTGACATTAGGGTTAAAGCTTCAGTTCTCAGCGGTGTGGATATTGGAGCTGCGGAGGTAGTTGACGCGATCGATGAGATTCCAATAATTGCTATTGCTGCGGCTTTTGCAGAAGGTAGGACAAGGATCCGCGGAGCTGCGGAACTAAGAGTTAAAGAAACAGATCGCTTAGCGGCGGTTGCAAATCTTTTGCAGGTTATTAATGTCTCAGTGGTTGAGCTTAGTGAAGGCCTCGATATAGAAGGCACAGGCGTTCCCTCCAGTGGTAGTTTACCAAGTATTTTTTCGAATGATTCTTGGAAAGGCAGTCATGATCACAGGATAGAGATGGTTGCCTCGGTTATGGATTTAGTTGCTGGGTACTCGTTGCAAGTTAGCGATCGAGCGGCTGTTGAGACTTCTTTTCCTTCCTTTGAAGAGAGTTTTGGTTTGTTGGCTGGGA
>CALIEE010000305.1 GCA_938022485.1 uncultured bacterium
AGCAACTTGCCTACTATTAATTGCTAGGGTGATATCTAGATGCAGCTCTGCTCAACAAAATTTTCAGTTTTTGAATGAACTTGCTCCTGCGTGGCAACAAACTCTAGATTTCAAGCAGGAAATTGCCAAGCATAGAGAACAAGAATCGGGCTCAAGCAAATCCTCTTCTTTGGCATTTGAATCCATAGAATTTGAAGATGTTGAATATGAGAGCCCTGACTACGGTAGAGAAAAAATTGGTCCATTTTCTCTTCAAATAAAGCCCGCTGAACTGGTTCTAGTTAGCGGAACCACTGGAGTAGGAAAATCTACTTTTTGCGACATAGTATCTGGGGTCCTAAAAAACACAGCTGGAAGTATTTCGATCGATGGAAATCAACTAGAAAGTGCCTTTGCCCTGAGAGGACTGGTTTCCTACGTTCCCCAAGCTAGTTCTTTAATCTCTGGAAGCATTCGCTCTAACCTTGAATTTTTTGGCCCTAAACTTTCTGAGCACGAGATGCAAAAGGCCTTAGAGCTGGTAGGTTTGTCTGAAAGAATTAAAGATTTTGACTATCTACCCGGAGAATCGGGCTCAAAACTCTCAGGTGGAGAAAAGCAAAGACTAGTGATTGCTCAAGCTCTTTTAATGAAAAAGCCTATTCTTATCATTGATGAAAGCACTAGTGGACTTGATGAGATTTTAGAGTTAGAAATTATTTCCAGAATCAGAAATAAATACCCTAAAATTGCAATTCTGCTAATCAGTCATCGCTCTCACTTGAGGAGCTCGGTAGATAGGATAATTGAATTTCAATAGACTTATACTTTGACTTATCTACCATACCTCTCTACCGAGACATCATCGGCTCGCTTGAGTTTTTCTAGAGCATCTCTGGAAGTACTTTTGTCTGTGTTCTCACTATCAACAACCATTACTGTGGCATCAGAAATTTTCGTCAGTATTAGGCTCTCGTTATTATCTAAAACAGCTGGCCCATCGTAAATCACAAAATCAAATGCAGTGGAAACAAGTTTCGAGAGTTCCCACATTCTTCGGGAACAAATCAAATCCATACTATTCCTACTGAGCTGTCCGCTAGTAATCCTAAAAAGCTTATCGGTTTCAGTCTTGCGAATTGTCTGTTCTACCTCAACTTCTTCTCTCAAGTAATCTGCCAATCCAGGCAGTATTGTGGATGAACTATTCTTAAGATTACAATCAACAATCAAGGTAGAGTAATTAGCATTGGCTAATGTCTTCGCTAAATTCCCAGAGACTTTACTTTTCCCCTCTCCTCTCACTGCGCTTGTAACTAGAACATTTCGAGACTTCAGTCCTGTAGATATGGTCTGGCTTACTAAGCTCTTAGCTAAATTCCTATACACATCAGTAGACACACCCTTATTATTGGACCAAAACCCGTCAGTCTGATTATCGAAATAAGGGAACAGATGAACGTTCTCTTTTTGAGAGGCTTTCCCTACCCTATTCTGCCTGCCAAAAACCTTAGCTGAAGAATTTCTAGATAATCTTTGAATCTGAACATCAATTTCAGAATTTAAGCCACTAGACCTTAATCTTCTCAGCCCCAGTCCTTCAGCTTCGATGGTCGGACGAGAAGAAACAGCTGGTTTAAAGCCATTTTTTTCTCTAATTGAATAATCTTCCACTTGTTCATCCCAAGGGTAGAAGTCTACTTCCTCAATAACGGACCAATACCTAACTAAGATACCTTTGGCCAAAATAAAGAATACTCCCAAAAGTAATCCGAACACCGCAGCCTCCAACACAGATGCCCAACTAACGCCAATATCTGCAACTTGTGGGATAAAGGCTGGAACAGTAACTACTGCCAGAGGTAAAGCTTGAACGGCAGACAAGTTCTGAGCATCTAGTTCTTTTTGAAGATCCCTCTTCGAGTTTCTTAGACTATTAATTTTTTCGACACTTCGAGCATAGACCACAACCTTGTCACTTAGCTCAACTAACCTACCTTGCTGCATGTCAATTTCAGCCTGAAGTTCAATAATCTTTCTCTGAATAACTTCGTAGTCTGACTCAAGGTCCTTAATGAGCAATTCCCTTCGTCGTTCAGACTTTTCTTTTAGATCAGCGACGACTTCTCTAATGAAAATCATCTCAGGATGAGCAGGCTTTAGAGAGGCTGAAAGCCTTTCCAGTTCTTGTTGTTGTTTACCCAGCTCTTGATCTATTGAGACCAGTTGAGGATCTGCTTCTACTAATTTTGCAGCAGCAGACTCTACCCCCAAGGCCGCTTTCAAAGAGTCTCGCTCAGTTTGAAAAGAGATCATTTGAGATTGCAGGGCTGCAACCTTATCTTTTGCTGCCTGCTCTTCTATAAAGGCTCTTTGACTTTCCCTGTCACCGGCAAGATTCTCCTGAGCCAATCTTTCCAACTCTCGAAGCTCCGAGACTTTCAATTCTAAGGAACCTATTTGCTGATAGCGCCGATTCAAATCCCATTCAGAAATAAGAGCAGCTGTCTTCCTAGCATAACTTTCAGCGAATGAAGCTGCTAGTTCTGCCTCTCTAGCACTGACGTAAAGATCGATATCACCACCGTTGAGGTAAAAAGAAATATCTACAAGCTTCGGTTGATGATTTGTAGTTTCTCGAACTTGAGCAGATAATACAGGTCGTACATCTTTCAAAGCCGAGCTAAAAAGAGCATTTCTCTCTTGCTGAACTCTACTGGTTGCCCCGATAGTTGCTTTTGAGGTGAATGTCTTCGACCGAGTCAGTTGATTAGCTGCTTCAATCCCCGCAACCAATATGGAAATCGCTAGAAGCAAAACTATAATTCGAGGCCTTAATCTAAAATTGGACATTTTATCTTTTCCGGAAAACAATGAGCTGTAATTGTCTTTATTTAGACGGGAATTTTTTTTGCTAGATTCGGAGAAGATGGGTTTAGGACATTTTCAAATGTAACAATTTATTGTCACTTTCCACCTAATTTAGCCTGCCAGTTATTGTTTTAGGACCTCTATGAAAACGCTTTCTTCCCCCTATCATATCTCAGAAGAGCTTCCGGGCTCTCTAAGCTTTGTTTGGCTGACTAAAGCCGAGGCTAAAGGTTACGAGTTAAAGCCTAGTGAGCAG
>CALIEE010000306.1 GCA_938022485.1 uncultured bacterium
TTGCTGTATCTGCCAACAGAAACGGGATTGTCTTTGCCCAATACCCTTCGGTATTTTTGGTATGTCTACTTGGCTTTCTAAAATATTTTATAAAATTTGATTTGGTCGTTGATGCCCATAACGGAGCTTTGGAAGAGTATCACGGAGGGGGGCTTCGCAGAGTGCTTTCCAAATTTGCTTTAGGCCGTTCTGATTTTGTTATTTTGAGTAATACCTCGTTAGTTCCTGAACTCGATCCTTTCCAGTCAAAAGCTCTGATTCTTCCAGACAAGGTTCCAGAAATTGAGGAGCATCCAGCCCCTGACTTAACGGCTGGCTTTGCTCGGCCTTGGATGACTCTCATCGCTAGTTATGCTGATGATGAACCAATAGAAGAGTTTTTAAGTGGATTCTTGGCTAGTAAAGTTGCTGAAAAGGGGACTTTATTTGTGACTGGTAGGAAGTCTAGAGCGGGAGAGCTAGTCCGCTATGAAAGTGATCACTTAGTCTTTACAGACTTTCTAACTGAGGAGGAGTTTTGCGGCTTGATTCAAAAGTCAGACCTGTTGGTTGATTTGACCACCAGAGAAGGTTGTCTGGTATGCGGAGCCTATGAGGCGCTGGCTGTTGAGGTTCCGGTGCTTCTCTCTAATAAAGAGGCTTTGAAGAAAACATTTCCTTCTGGAACAATATTTGCTGATAACGACTCAGAGTCTTTCGCTAGAGGTATCGAAAGTTTTTCTGGAAACAGAGAGCAGCTGAGACTTGAGGTAAGCGAGATGCAGTCAAAATTTAATACAACATGGAACGGTCTTTTTGAAATAGCTGATAAGAAAATCAGAGAGTTTTCAAGACCTAGCTAAGTTCTAAGTTTGGCTTTGAGTCGGAACTTTTAACCTCTCATATCGAAGCCTTCCCTTCTCTCGAACGTAAGTCGCTGAAAACACTATGTTTGCACGCACTTTTTTTTTTGAAGCGATAGGCTGTTTTTCCTCGATTAGAGAGTATGAACAAAACTTATCTTTCATTACTACTTGGAACTTTTATTCTTTGCCCTTTGCCGGCATCTGCTCAGCTATCTCAATTGAATTTTGATTATAGGCCTAACAAAAAAGTTGTCAGTGTTGTGGTCGACTCCAAAGAAAATCGTGAGTTGATTAAAGAAATGACTGGAGAGATTCCAGGTAACGAAGTTGCTGCAACTAAAAATCTTCCAGCTGGTAAGAAAGATAGCCGTGCGTCTCTTTCCGGTGAAAACGTTGAAGAAAACGTTGAAGAAAACGTTTCCAAAGAGCCTGAACAAGTTTGGTTGGTGCCTGCTAAATCAGGTCCAAAGGTAGACAATGACAATGCTCTTACTATTACTAGCTTTGTAGGCTGGGAACCTGAGGAAGGCGAATCATGTGCAAAGCCCGCTAACGAGGTTCAATCGACAATGAAGTCTAGAGCTTTGGAGAATGTTATATCTCGTTTAACTGGAGAAAAGCCTGCTTCACTTTGTTCAAATACTTGTGAGGCTGGTAAGCAACCGTTGGTCTCTAGGCTAAAAATTGCAGATATGAAGGGAGGCGCTTTTAAATTTTCAGTATTGGAAGAGAGCTGCACCTATCAGATGACAAGTCCTGAAGAAGGTTGGAGCAAGTTTAAAGTCGAAGAAATAACTTGTGAATGCATCTAGTTTTGAGCTTTTCGTCAACTTCTGTGACGATGCTCACATATATTACTAACATCGCAGAATTTACATTTTTTCTCTGTCGGACGAGGGACAGCTGGAATGCCTTCATCTATTGAATGCATTTCATCGATAAGGGTTTCTAGCCACCTCTGCTTTTCCTCAGTGTTCTTTACTTTTACAACTCGACGCTTCTTACCCATCAGCAAGATGCCATGTGGTGGGCGCGTATTGGTTTCCTCTTCTATTAACCGCAGGTAGGTTAGAATCTTAACTACATGACGATCCTGAACCTTACTGCTCATCGGAACTAGGTCTACCGGAATAGTAAATTTACCTTCCTTCACCAAGGCGTCTGGGGTGCCTTTAAGTAATAATTTTTTAGATCGGAAACTACGAGTTGGGAATTTATCATTGTCCTTAAGAGACAAGACTTCGAGAGTTAGCAGTGAATCGGATTCATCAGCTAGGTTATTGTATTTTCTATCGAAAAAATCCCATAGGAAAATCAATAGGCCCAGTACTAGTAATAAAGTGAAGATTTCTAAAGGTATGGTGCCTGGCTCATACTGACCAAGCATGTTCTCTAACCACGAGTTCATTTATTGAGCTCTAATAGAAAGACTAGAATTACCAACATTACAAGGAGTACGTAGGCGACTTTGGTGTATAGCTTTAATTCAGCCAGCTTGCCTTGCTTTTCTATCCAGTCTTTTCTTTCCTTCGCTGCTGTTTGATTAGGAGTTGTTTTTGGCTGGAACTGTTTGGAGGAACTTTTCAATTTCCATGCCTCTGGGCAAACCACGTAACTGGCCAGCTCGTTCGCAGAAATTATTTTTTTCTCCAAGGCCTCGGTTCCTCAATATATTCAAAATTAAGCTGCCAGATAACTATAGCCCAGAAAAGGAGGCTTAACTACAGATTAAAAATTGAGGTAAAG
>CALIEE010000307.1 GCA_938022485.1 uncultured bacterium
TGGAATATGCTGACAAAGCTCGTCTGTATATTCCGGTTGAAAATATCGCCAAGGTGCAAAAATATGTGGGCATTGAGGGTAGCGAACCTCGATTGACCACTCTTGGTGGTGCAGCCTGGCAAAAAGCCAGAAAGAAAGTTGAAGCACGGGTAGCCAGCTTGGCAGGAGAGCTTCTTGAGCTGTATGCCCAACGTGAGCTGGTGACTCGAGAGCCTTTTGGGTTGGTTGGCGAAGATGATCGTAGCTTTGCTTCGGAGTTTGGATATGACGAAACGCCAGACCAAGCCAATGCCATTAAGGATGTCCTTAATGATTTAGCTAGTGAGAAGCCAATGGATCGGCTTGTTTGTGGTGACGTTGGTTATGGCAAGACAGAGGTGGCGCTGAGGGCAGCGTTTAAGGTTGCTGTGTCTGGACGCCAAGTTGCTGTTCTAGTCCCTACGACAATTCTTGCTTCTCAACATTTCAATACTTTTCTACAGCGCTTTGCTGGTTTTCCAGTAGAGGTGGGAATTGTCAGTCGTTTTCAAACTTCACAGGAAAATAAAGAGCTGCTCCAAAAAGTTCGAGCAGGAAAAGTGGATATTGTGATTGGAACCCATCGTCTGTTGCAGAAGGATGTAAATTTTAGAGATTTGGGCTTACTAATCATAGATGAGGAACATCGATTCGGGGTTGCTCACAAAGAGAAGCTCAAAAATATGAAAAAATCGGTTGATGTCTTAACCATGACCGCTACTCCAATTCCAAGAACTCTCCAAATGTCCATGTTGGATATTCGAGACCTTTCAGTAATTGAGACCCCTCCCGTTGACCGTCAGTTAATTCGAACCTTCTTGGTGCCTTCTGAGGATTCCCAAATTAGGGAGGCTATCAAGCGAGAGTTGGCCCGTGAAGGCCAGGTCTTTTTTGTACATAACCGCGTGCAAACCATAGAGAGTGTAAAACAGCGTATCGAGGAGTTGGTACCAGAAGCTCGTGTAGTTATTGGGCATGGCCAAATGAAAGAGAAGGAACTCGAGCTCGTTATGCGAGACTTTCAGGAGCACAGAGTAGATATACTTTTAGCTACAACGATAATCGAGTCTGGTTTGGACTTTCCGAATGCAAACACTATTATAGTTGATAGAGCAGATACCTTTGGCCTAGCTCAACTCTATCAGCTTAGAGGCCGAGTAGGGCGTAGTTCCAGGCGGGCTTATGCTTACTTTCTAGCCTCGGATGAAGCTTCGCTGTCCAAGGACGCGAAGAAGCGTTTACAGGTAATGCAGGCTTTAGATGATCTAGGTGTTGGCTTTAAACTTGCTTTGCAAGACATGGAAATTAGAGGTGCTGGAAATATTCTTGGCCGAGACCAAAGTGGGAATGTGAATAGCGTTGGTTTTGAACTTTACACTAGGATTCTTAAACAAGCCGTAGAAACAGCTCGAAGGAAGCTACTAGAAAGAGGCGGTGGGGAATTGCCTGAAATTGATGTTGAACCAGAGCTTTCAATTGGCTTTCCGGCCTACATACCACCGGATTACATCCCTGATGTTAGTCAGAGACTTCTCCTTTATCAACGAATGGTAAATATCGAAGGTATGGAAGACGGTAAAGAATTAGCTCTTGAGGTTGAGGATCGATTTGGAAGATATCCTCAAGAGCTAGAAAGCATGATCGAGCTTATGGTTTTTCGTGCCCGCCTTAAACAACTAGGCATTGCAAAAGGTAGTTTTCGCAACGGGGTATTGAGACTAGGGTTTCACCCTGAAGCCCGTATTAAGGTTGATTCTCTTCTTGAGGTCGTTTCAGGAAAACCCGATAATTATAAAATCTCACCTGGACATAACCTAGTGATTCAGACGGATTATGAAGAACCTGAGTCGCCCTTGGCCCTTCTCGAAGAAGTTGATAAGTTCATGGCTCTAGTGAACTGATTTGTCGAAAGTTAGCCATGGTTGTGTGCATGAAGAATAAGTTAAATATGAAGTTAAATTTGTTATTCCTTTCTCTGTTTATTCCACAGCTCTGGATGGATTGGGTGATTGGTATTGCCAATGCTGAGACTGAAAATATTGAGATAGCCAACTCTTTAGACACCAACTCAGTTGTAGTTGATGAAGTTGTTGCTAGCATTCAGGGCGAGCCTGTTCTGGATTCGGAATTGAGAGCTCGGCAGGGATTGAGCTCTGCCCAGGGCCCTGAAGTTGGTTCGAAAAAGAAGATTCTTTTGGAAATGCTTTTGGCCAAGGAGGCCCAGAGACTAGGGGTGGTCGTTGATCAGCAAACAATTGAGTCCTACCTAGCCGAGGTTCAAAGGCAAAATGGAGTGGATGCCGAAGGGTTCCAAAATCTTCTCCAGTCTCAGGGTTATAATTTAGATTCTTACCGTGAGGTAGTGAAGAAGGAGATCGAACGTACACGAGTTTATGCTTTAGAAGTTAGACCTAGCGTCGATATTTCAGAAGCTGAAATTGATAAATATTTACAGGAGAATCAATCAGTATTGCCAGATGCTGGTTCAGTTGCAGTAGTTAGATACGATCTAGACTGTGGAACAGATATAACTTGTAGTGCGCCGGAGCTGGTTGAAGAAGGTAGTCGACTTCGTTCTGCTTTACTTTCAGGTGCGGTAAATCAGTTGGATGTTCAGTTTAAGCGCAAAGAACTTGGTTTTTTGAAATCTGCTGATCTTAAAGAAAGTATGGCTCAGAGAATATCTGGTCTTGAAGATGGTCAGGTAAGTGAAGCTGCTTTGCTGGATGGGAAATTAAGCTTATTCCAAATAGTAGGAAGGATAGACTCTGAAGGTAAAATGACTGGTCTTATGAGAGATCAAGTTCGCAATAATTTAGTAAATAAAAAGCTACCAAAGGCTGTTGAGACCTGGTTGAGTGATGATCTTCCGAAGAAGTATAACTTAGTTCTGACTAAGGACCTCTGATTAAATCCGAGTCTTCAAAAGGCCTTGTCTTGTGACTTCTAACAGTATCTGGATACAAGGTGCTTCGGAGAACAATCTAAAAAGCTTAAGTTTAAGTATTCCTCATGATGCAATGATTCTGATATTCGGGCCATCTGGTTCGGGTAAGACTACGCTCGCAGTAAACACCATAGCCGAGCGAATGATATCTAGTATTAATTCTCTGGGGATTGCACCAAGAGAAGTAGATGGAACGGTTAGGGGTCTGCGTTACTGTTTTCTAGATGAAGCTTCGAAACAATCATCTGGCTCAGGAACTAAGCAGACCTTGTTCGAATACTTACAACTCTCTAGTTTGCTGCAAGAATTATTTCAGCATTCAGGAGAGATTGAGTGTTCTTCCTGCGGAGCCTTGAATTCAGCTGCGTCCTGCTCCTTTAAGCTTCCTAGTTTAGACGGAGATTACTTTTTGTGCCAGCGATTACCTAGAAAGGAAGTTGACCAAAAATTTCTCACTGAAAAAGGAATCACTAAATTTTTTATGGAGGGAGAGTTGTATAGTTCAGAGGAACTCGACGATCTCTCTGTACCTAATGAGTTAGATTTAGTTATAGATTTTGCTGAAGAGAACAGTTTGTCCAATGGTATATTTGATGATTATCCGGGCGCTAAGCTTGTCTTATTGAATTCTTCGGGTCAGTTAAAAGTGGAGTTAAAATCAGGTGATAGCTGTTCTAGCTGTGATCAAATATTGCCTGACTTCAAGACTGTGATAGGGGAGGGAGTATTTTGTGAAGAATGCACTGGTCTTGGCTATAAAACTGAATGGAGTAAGGAGCATTTATTTGATCTCAATGCGGACTCCTTGCTTGAAACTATTCGTCCTTTTCGTCTGAGGCCTTTGAGAAGGAAACTTCCAGCCTTAAGAGAAATGTTAGAGTCTTTGGAGTTGGACTGTGATGATCCAGCTTCTAGCTCTGCCTTAGAAAAATTATTTTCAGAGATTAAACCCTTTCTGGACACCATAAGGCGGGAGAGTAAAAGCGAGAGTGTTGTCGAGTTATTGAATAGCTTTCGAAGTTCAGTAAATTGTAAACAATGTTGCTCTGGAGTTAAACTATCGTTTGATGAGTTTTTCATAGGGAAATCCTCAATATCCTCTTTGTTGCAAGGTCCACTTTCAAATCTAGAACCCTTACTAGGTAAGGTCGAAAGTTCAATTGCTTCTTTTGCCTCGGAAGTCATTTCCAACTTTTCGATGCTTGGGATCTCTGAGGTAAATTCGATCTCCAGTTTATCCACCTTTGAACCTTGGAGACAGAGTCTTATTAGTAGTGCCTTAGTGCTGTCTGGTAGATCTGTCGGAGCGATTTATGTTTTAGATGAACCATTGGATATACTTTCATCTGATAAAACCTCAAATCTTCTCAAGCTTTTTAGATTAACCGTGGAGAGAGGAAATACATTACTTGTAGTAGGTCATAACCAAGACTTTGCTGAATTTTTTGATTATTCAGTGGAGTTGGGACCAGGTGGAGGAGCTTCCGGTGGTGAGATTATTTCCATTGAAGAGCAGCAGGGCAAGGATAGTCCATTTTATGTAAAAGAAAACCTGACAGGAAATAGCAGTGCAGAGGAGTTTTGTTCGGTCTCCGGGTACCTGGCAAAGTCAGATACCAATTACTCTATCGATATTGCCATTGGACAACTTAATCTGATTGCTGAATCTGAAGGCTCGGAGAGAGAGCTTTTATGGGAAGTTTTATCTCCGAGTTTTAAATCATTGGTAGCTGGAGAAGAGGCTGATATTAGTTTTTGTAATCGTTTTTCGATTGAGAAGATTTCTGGCTACTCACATTTCCAGCGAATAGTTTCACTCCAGTTTGATGCAGGTAGCAGGGGAAGAAAGAGAATATCCTCTTTCCTAGGTATTGAAGCGGAAGTAGGTAAGCTTTATTCATTGAGCCCTAAAGCTAAAACAACTGGAGCAACAGGTTCCAATTTGATTCGCAAATCGCATCTTTACCGTGATGTCACTTGGCGTGGACGAACTACGGAAGAAGTTTTGGAGATGACTGTATCTGAAGCAGCTTTTTTCTTTAGATTTCATCCTTTCATATCAAAGAGACTTGTTGTTGCTGAGAGACTTGGCCTTTCTTATCTTTCTTTATACCAGCAAGTAGATAGTCTTTCTCAAGGTGAGTATCAGCGGCTTAGATTAGTGGAGAAAATAAGCTCGCTCTCTGGAGAAACTCAGAGTTTATTGCTTATGGAGCATGCTTGTAAGGGCCTTGGTCCAGCAGAAGTTTCGAACTTGATTTCTTGTCTCCAAAAGGAACTTGGCAAGGGTCTTACAGTGCTAGCCCTTGAAAGTAATCGTTCCTTTCGAGACTGTTCCGACCGGCTCCTAGCAGTGAATCTCTCAGCCTCGACAAGTCCACTCTGAAGGGCTAGTATTTTCCAAAGTAGCCCCTTGTGATTTGGGAGCTAGACCTTGCGTTTTTAACTTTGGAGAAAATAAATGGAACTTGCATGTCTTGACCTAGAGGGCGTGTTGATACCGGAAGTTTGGGTTAGTTTTGCTGAAAAGACTGGTATAGAGGGTTTGAAGGCTACGACTCGTGATATTCCTGATTATGACGAGTTGATGACTATGAGACTCGATCTGCTTGATAAGCACAACTTGAAGCTCGATGACATTCAAGAGGTAATTCAGACTCTTTCTCCGCTTGAGGGTGCAGGTGACTGCTTGAACTGGCTGCGTGAGCGTTTTCAGGTAATCATTCTTTCAGATACTTTCTATGAGTTTGCAGGTCCTCTGATGGCCCAACTCGGCTATCCAACTTTGTTTTGTCACAAACTGGAAGTGGACAGTTCGGGAAAGGTGACGGGCTATAAACTTCGCCAGAATGATCAGAAAAGAGAGGCAGTAAAGGCTTTTCATAAATTGAACTTCAGAGTGATTGCCGCTGGTGATTCGTATAATGATACAAATATGCTTTCTGAAGCCGAGGCTGGAATCCTTTTTTCACCGCCTGCTAACGTGATTGAGGAATTTCCTCAATTCCCTGTTACTAATTCATACAAAGAGCTTCAAGCTGAGTTTCTAAAGGCTAGTAACAGAGAGTTGAAACCCTAGTGACTAGTCCCCGGAGCTTTGATCTTAAAAAAGGAAAGGATGACCCCTTTGACGATTCTCTTGAGGGACACCATCGACGCAGAATTTTTGTCTGTACTTTTTCTATTCTAGCTCGCTTTACTCAGTGTGATGGTGAGCTCAAGAAGGAGGAAAGAAAAGAAATAGGTCGAATTTGTCGGGAAGTCCTGGAACTGGATGAAAAGAGAACTCGTTACGCGGCTCAGGTTTTTAAGAATGCTATGAAGGATTCGACCAAGCTAACCGCCTGGTTAAGAGAGTTCAAGGAGCTTCTCGTTGACCAACCCAAGATGCTTCCTTGGTTGCTGGATATTCTAAACAAGGTCGCGCTAGCGGATGGCAGCTGTAGCGAAGAGGAGAGAAGTTTTATTCGTGGCGTAGCAGATTTTTATGGTATTTCTGACTCAGTCAGAGAAAGCTCGAAGGCTACATTTAATCCCGGGAGTGAACGCTATAAAGCAATCCTTGGCTTAGGCCCGGATGCTAGTTGGAATGAGGTTAGTCAAAAATATCAGGATCTAAGAAATGAATATGATCCTGAAAGGATTAAAGATAAAGGAATGCCCAAGGAATTTGTAGCCCTAGCTACTGAAAAGCTAAATGTTATTGAGGGAGCTTATCTTATTCTCGAAAAAGAGATGCAGGGTTAAGATAATGGAGTGGAAAAAATTTGATTCTAAGCGCTTGGTTAAATTAGCGGAAGAGCAGTTTCCAGAGGAATCTTGGCTGGCAGAGTCATTGGCTTTTTGTACGGAAGTTGCTGACGACGGAACAGGGACTTATTTTTATTTTACTCCTCGCGATGCCGCGAGTAATGGAAAGACCGAATGGGAGTTTCAGAAGAATCTAAGTTTGCGCGATCCTGAATTCGGAGAACTTATTCTAGATGTTCTTCAAAATAACAGGATCGGCGGTATAGACTTTATTGAGAAGCGAGAAGGCTCTGTCTACTTAGACTGGCTCTCTGCATCTTCATCAGTCTCCGATGGCTCATAACTTGGTTGCTCATCGTAGTAAGGAATCAACATTAGTGGTAGCATTCCTGACTCTACAGGTAAAAAGTCCGGCCTTTCATATAAAAAATTGCTCACTAACCAATCCAAATCTGGATCATCTGCTTCATGTGGATAGAACGGGCGTCCCATAGTATTTTACCCCTGCTTAAAACCTAGTTTGCATATGCAGATTTCTCTCTGCATAAGTTAGATCGACCCTAATATGGAAATACTTTAGGTATGCAGCATGTTTTTCATAGGTTTTAATTGTTACTGATTCCAACAGGTTGGGCTAGATTAGGGTAGTTGCAGTAAATAAAATGGGCGAATTGCTACTAGTTTTTGTTGTCGGAGCCTCAGCAATGTTAGAGATTTCCTAATAAACTGCTTTCGAGGGCAGACCATTCTGCTTGGAGTTATATTGTTGAATATCCAGAGATACTTACCTTCTCTCATATTGTTAAGCTTCAGCTTTTTCGTTCTGAACTGGTTTAGCTTCTATTTTACCTCTGGAATTGTTCCGGCGGTTGATCTCGCGGGCCATGTTTCACAAACAGAGAGACTTGTTGAAGCCCTACTCTCGGGCAGCCTTTTTTATTTCGATGAGAGAACTTTCAGTGGTTGGCCGGCTTTTCAATTCTACGGTTTTCTTCCTCATCTATTGGCAGCTCTTTCTTATCCTTTAGCGAGTATTTTTGCTGAAAGTAGTAATCTATCTGTTGATCATAATACCTACCGGCTAGCCGTTCACTGCTGGTTATTAATTGGCTGCGCGACTCTAAATTTTTCAGTTTACTATTTTGTCAGTGGAATGTTGGAGAAAGATTTTTTGACGTTGTGGTCTAGCGTGGCTCTGGCTTCAATAGTTTCCGCTCTGACTTTCTGGTTTTTAAACCACGACCATCAGTGGTACGGAATTGGAGCTGCAGCTCCTCTTCATATCGGACTCTTCTCCCAAGTATTTGGCTGGCATTTCTTTTTATTGCATCTGGGAGCATTGGTTAGATTTCTTAAGAATGATTCGGGAAGGCAATTTGCCTTAACTTCTGTCCTCTTTGCAGCCCTATTTATCTCCCATACCTTAACAGCCGTTTATTCCGGTTTTATTGTTTTTATGGCCTTTGTGTGGTTTCGAGAGCACAGAGTTGCTATTTTGCAAAGCCATCTTGTTGGAGTTTGTTTAGTTGCTTTCTGGCTCTTACCGTTTTTTAAATATTCGGGTACCTACACCGCACTTGATGTGTATAGACCGCAAGGTGATTTCATCGAGCTTTTCTTCAGGTATCCACTGTTGGCCTTGAAGGACAATTTACTGAATTTGTTTTTTAGCGGGCAGTTTAAAGGGATGAGCCCGGTAGAGCCTTTTCTTTTATTCTCGCTTTTTATTGCGATTTGGAAGAGAGAGCAGATTAGATCCAAGTTTTTCTACTTTTTTATTTTTAGCTTTCCTGTTTCAATAACAGTTTTTTCAAGTGGATTCATCGCGAGTAGTATTCCTTTGGGTATTCACTACTACCGATTCAACGCCTATCACTTTCTTTTACTAATGGCCCTGCTTAGCTGGCCTGTTGTGGTATGTATTTCTAGTGGAACTGCTTCTCGCGGCTACGCACTAGTTCTGCTAGTTTTTTCGGTCTTTTGTACTTGGGTAAACGTCTCGTTGCCTCACTATGAAAGGGCAAAGATTAAAGATTTAGCTCAGAGCAGACAGTTCTTGAAAGATGAACAGTTAGTTGTGAATGCTCTGACCTCTACTCATGGAATGTCTGGCGGAAGAGTCTATACGGAGTATTTCGATGACTATAAGAGATATAGTTTTCTTTCTGCTCACTATATTCATACCCAACTGAGTAGCACTCGAGAGGTGTTGAACGGTTTGTTTGTTCAGAGCGCCTTGGCTTATAGAATGCCTGTAGTTAGCGCTAACCTGCTGGGTGCCAAAACTTATCATACTCCATTGTTATTTACGGATCGCTCGGAACTTAGTGATGCAACCAAGGTTCAGCAGCTAAAAGACTTTGGAGTTAGTGACATAGTAATTGGCAATCGTAGATTTCTTGAAAAGCTTAGGCCTTTTCTTGCAGAGCCTGAGAAGAAGGTCGGACGTTATTGGATTGCTAAGATCTCCGACAGTGCTTTTAATCCAATCACACCAGTGAGGAAGAAAGTGGTTGGCTACCTAGATTTAAAAGGAAACTTACCTTTTAAGTTTATCCAGTATTTTCTATATGCTCGGGATAGTTTTTATTCAGAGCTGGAACTGGTCGCTTTGGATGGACTATCGAATGTTCCTGAAGGAATGAAGGCTGTAATTATCAATGGTCAGCTTACTGGTAAATTTAGGTCGCCAAGGTTGGAGCTAGATTATGAAGAGCCAGTTCACTTTAATCATTTTAATGTAAGGTATCAGCATAATTTTGAGTTAGATAGTTTCAATGATGTCGAGGCTTATCTTAACTCTAAGCGGAGCCAGCTCAGCAATTTGATTTCAGGAATCAGTGCCCCAAAAGTTTCTGGCAAAACCCCTCGCAGGTCTAGTGAGCGCCGTTTAAACAGAATGGATTTTGAAAATCTTGAGCCAGGACAGCTTTATCGAGTCAACTACAGTTATTTCCCTTACTGGAAAGCCAAGGGAGCTAAATTATTTCGAGGTATGGGGGAGAGAATTTTTCTTCAAGCTAGTAGTGAGACTGCACAGCTGAAGTATTCTAAGTGGCACGACTGGACTAGTTGGCTTGGACTTTTTATTAATTTCTTCGCTGGGGCTATCGCTTGGGTTGAGTTTAGGACCTCAGAAGAGAGCTAAGCTCAGGCTATTAAACTGATTGTCAGTGTTTGCGAAAGCATTGAAATTTCCTGTTTATAAAACTCCGGCCTGCCACTAGCTTGGTGGTTTGCTCAAATCAATGCTAAGCCTAAGCCTCGTTCAAAAAAGGTTTGAATCATAAAGGATAATAAGATTTCGATTGGTATGATTTTGGTTAGGGTTGTGTTCGGTTTTCTCGCTGGGCTTATTTCAATTATGATACTGAACAATTGGCCTCCGGCAGTTATAGTTGCGGCAGTGTGGGTGCCCAATAGTTGGCTGACAAAGGTCACTCAGTGGCTCAAGTTTTAATTTGAACATTACTTACGGGCTTCATTGAGACTGTGCCTTTGGGATATACCCCGCCCACTTTAAACTTCGGCTTTTCTATGAAATTCCAAGCGGGGTATACCGGGCGCGAAGCGTCCGGTAGAGATTTATATATTGAAACCTAAAGTAATTATTTCAAGAGCGTAGCTCTTGGCAGGAAAAGCTCAAAATCCTTTGTTTAAGCTTTAATTGGTACTTTTCTTGCGAAGCTTCGCTTCACTGTATATTTTGGGCGAGGTATATCTGTCTAATGGCTTTGCTTATGCAAAGTTTATACTGAAACCTAGACTAAGCTCTAGAAAAGGACGTAATTTAAAGTGGTTTCAGTATATCTCCACAAACAGTCTCTTTTTTCGTTCTTTTTCCTAAAAATATTCTTTTAAACTAAAAGTATTTCGGGAACCGTGGAATAGAGATAGTGTTTTTGAGGGGGTAAGAAGTTTTTTCTTGTACGCTCTTAGCTTTTCTTTTATATCTACCATCGTGGCAGCGTTATTGGAGGGGGAGAGACGGGGAGTTCGAGGCCCCGCCCCAGCCATTCTCTTCGAGCCCTACTTTTCCTTATCAGCGGCCTTCTTTTTTGTAGTAGCCTTCTTGGTAGCTGCTTTTTTCTTAGTTTCTTTCTTCTCAGTGTCCTTTTTAGCAGCAGCTTTCTTAGTCGTAGCTTTCTTTTTGGTTTCTTTTTCCTCAGCCGTCTTCTTTTTCTTAGGCTTGGGAGTTGTCTTTCCTAGCTTGTCTCTTCGGGCAAGAAGTAGCTCGCATGCTCGCTCCATAGTGAGTTCTAAAGGATCTTCACCTTTTGGAATAGTTGCGTTTACTTTTCCATCGGACACATATGGGCCATAACGACCTGTTCGAACAGTTACTGGCAATTCACTGTCTGGATGCTCACCCAGTTCCTTTAAGGCCTTAGGGGCCGCTCTTTTTCGACTTTTCTTGGGCTGGGCAAGTAAATGAATAGCTTGCTCCAAGGTAATCGTAATTGGAGACATTTCCTCCATATTGATCGAGCGAGTTTCCGTTCCACATTTGATGTAGGGACCAAATCGACCATTCATAGCCATTACCGGTTCTTTCATCTCTGGGTGTTCCCCGAGATCAATTGGTAGAGCCAGTAGTTTAACAGACTGTTCTAAAGTGACATCTTCTGGAGTCATGTTGGATAACAATGAGGCCATTTTGGGTTTCTTCTTGGAACCTTCTTCCTGATCACCGTGCTGAACATAAGGGCCGTATGGGCCGACCTTCAGGTAAATAGGTTTACCCGACTCAGGGTGTTCTCCAAGGCTCTCCGGTGGCCTTGAGGCTAACTCCAGCGCCTGAACTGCCGCATCAAGAGTTAGCTCATCAGGAGCTGTTCCGTCAGGAACACTAGAGCGCTGCTCACCATTAGTTATGAACGGCCCGTAGCGACCAATTCTAACTTCAACATCGACTCCACCATCGGTTGTTCCTAAGGGGATTCCACATACAACTCTGGGGTCAATGTCTTCAAGACCTTTGGTGATCAGGGTTTCAAGGCCTGGGTGACCATTACCGAAATAAAAGTTCTTCAAATACTTTATATTTTCAGCTTCACCTCGGGAAATAGCATCAAGGTCATCTTCGAGTTTTGCTGTGAAGTCGTAGTCCACTATGTTGGAGAAATGATTCTCAAGTAGGGAAACTACCGACATCGCAGTGAAGGACGGTACA
>CALIEE010000308.1 GCA_938022485.1 uncultured bacterium
TAAAGCTTCAATATGAGCCTCTGCAACTTTAACATAGTTCTCTACGGAAAAGAGCAAAGTGATATTTACACTGATCCCTTTTTCCAAAACCTCTCGGATAGCAGGAAGCCCAGCGGGCGTTCCCGGGATTTTGATCATCACATTAGGCCGATTCAATTTAGAATAGAGCCTTTCAGCCTCTTTTACAGTTCCCTCAGAATCTGAAGCTAGCAAAGGCGAAACTTCAATAGAGACAAAGCCATCGCTTCCACCTGTCGCTTTATAAACTGGTAGGAACAAATCAGCAGCTCTTGCCAAGTCGGCAACTGCAAGCTCTTCAAAAATTTCTCCTGGATCACTAGAATCAGAGCTGATTCTTGCGATATCCTGATCGTAAAGGCTGGAACCCCCAATGGCTTTTTCGAAAATCGTCGGGTTTGAAGTTAGACCCTTCACTCCATCTTCTTCAATTAGTCTGGCCAGCTCTCCACTATCTAGAAGGTCCTTACTAATATTATCGTACCAAATACTCTGTCCAAACTCCGACAATTTCTGGGCAGGATTAGCGGCCATATTCTTCCTCGATTCTGAAATAGTTATTACCTTGAAAAACAGTGTTTCAGCGCTAACCTCAAATTTTGTTAACTAAAGGGGGGTTAAGAGCAGAAACGGACTCCTCAGTCTATAACAGCTATTTTCTTTGGACAGTAGCAGGAATGTATGTGAGATCGACAATGCTCGAAAATTACTTGGCCAATCTCAGATAGAAAGTAAATGATGCCAACTTAGAGATGACAAAAACGGTAGGGCACTTGTTACTTGAGTGAAACAAAAGCCCTGTTAATAACTATAAGAATTCTTAGCGAAGGGCCTAGAGACTAGCTGGAATTCTTTTGAGGGGTTCGTCTCTCTTGCAGTTTGATATCTGCAGTAACATCCAAGCTCTGCCTAATCAGGCCAATCTCCAAAGCAACTGAAGATGGACCAAACCGAGGAGTCAGGGTTGGTTTTCTTCTTTTCTTTCTTCTAGTTTTAACAGTCTGCATAATTTTCCTTTGCCTGGCTATTCTAGCACTATACTACTTAATAATCTAAAACAACCTTCTCTCAATACCTTCACTCTTATTTATGCATCTAAAGTTCCGGGCTGTGATATTTAATTAACTAGCAAAACAGTATTTTTATCTAGTAAAGTCAAGCCCTTAGGATCTAGAAAGTTACTATTTTTACACTATAAATGTATCAACTTTGTGAATACCAAAAAAGGACCTGAAAATGAGTGTTAATGACATTCCAGAAAGGAAAGAAGTCAATCCGGAACATACTTGGGATCTCACCAAGCTTTTTGACAATAAAAAGGATTGGGTCTCTGAACTTGAAAGACTGAAAGAAGTCCTACCCGGTATCCAAGACCTAGAACAGACCTTATTGTCCAGCCCAGAAAATTTCTCCGGAGGTATGAAAGAATACCTAGGATTTGCTGAACAACTAAGTAAACTGTACTCTTGGGTTTCTCTAGCTAGCGACCAAGATTTAGCAAACAGCGAAAACCTTGGCTTGAAATCTCAAGCCCTAGACCTCTACACTTCTTTCTCTAAATCCACTGCTTGGCTTCGTCCTGCTATTCTCGAGCTAGAGCCGGAATCACTTGAAAATTTGAAAGCCCATCCTGACAACAAACCCTATCTACGAATGGTCGATGAAATCGTCAGGTTCAAACCACATACCTTAGGGGAATCTGAAGAGAAGCTAATGGCATCCTCTGCAGATCTAACAAGAGTGACTTCAGAGGTATTTTCTCAATTAAACAATGCCGACCTGAGTTTCGAGCCTGTAGAGGTCAATGGGAGCAAGCAAGCTCTTACTCATGGAAGTTTTATTACTTTCCTGAAAAACCCAGACCGGGAGGTGAGACGCCAAGCTTATCAAAACTTTTACTCTGCTATTGAAGGTAACAAAAATACTTTAGCTAGCCTTCTAGCAGCCAGCGTCAAAAAGAATGTAGTAATGGCTGAAATCCGAAAATACAATTCACCTCTAGACTCTGCTCTTTTCTCAGACAAGATCCCTAGCGACGTCTACAAAAACTTAATCCAAAGCGTCTCTTCAAACCTTGAACCACTGAACGATTACTACACTTACAGAAAAGAGTTTTTAAAATTGGATAAGCTTGAAATGTTTGATTCCTATTGCCCGATTGTTGAAGACCCTGGCGATAGGATTCCCTACGACGACGCCTGCCAGCTGATCTTAGAGTCCGTAGAGCCTTTAGGGGAGGAGTACTGCGATGTGCTTGAAAAAGGCTTGACTTCAGACCGTTGGGTGGATCGCTATGAAAATAAGGGGAAACGTTCTGGGGCTTATGCAAAACCTTGTTACGGCAACCAGCAGTATATGCTGATGAACTACAAAGAAAGTCAGCTAAACGATTTGTTCACCCTTACTCACGAGGCTGGGCACGCCATGCACTCCTGGTACTCCCAGAAACATCAGAACTTTCAAGATTTCAGCTACACGATATTCGTAGCCGAAGTTGCCTCGACTTTCAATGAACAGCTTCTTCTTAAATTGTTAAAAGATAAATTTGCAAATGATACAAAAAGAAAAAGCCATTTAGTCAATCATCATCTCGAAGATATTAAGGGAACATTTTACAGACAAACCATGTTTGCCGAATTTGAAATGCTGATTCATCAAGACTGTCAGAGTGGAAAACCACTAACCAGAGATAGTTTAACTACTATCTACAAAGAATTACTATCCAAGTACTTCGGACCTGCAATGAATCTCACCGAAGGCTCGGAGCTTGAGTGTTTTAGGATTCCTCACTTCTACAGCCCGTTTTACGTTTATCAATACGCCACTGGACTGGCCTCTGCTATTGCTCTGTCTAAACCTGTAATGGAAGGCGATCTCTCTGCTCGCGACTCATACCTTAATTTTCTGAGTTCTGGTTGCAGTAAATATTCAGTCGACCTTCTAAAAGAGGCTGGAGTAGATATTACTAAAGCCGAACCTCTTAACGCTACAGCAGAGCTTTTTGCCGATTTACTCACTCAGCTGAAGTCATCAACCTAGCATTAGCCCTAGATGGAGGGCTTTTTTCAAAAACGCTTTAAATTGAGTCATGTAAGGCCGATCCCACATCATATTGAGGAAGAACAGTTTAAATTTTGTATCCCCAAGAGATAAGATTTTTAATTTTTGATTTGCTAGGAGAGACCCGTGAGTTCTGAAAACAACGCTGCAACGAAGCATTTCCTCGAGGAAAACTATCTTGGCCTAGCCGTTCAGGTTGGCTCTGGTTCACTGCAGATGAAAATGAGCGGGTATACACCAAGTGGTATGAGCTCTAAACCTTGCCATGTTGGTGAATTTGTTATCATCGCCTCAGATAGTGACAAGAAGCTAGCTACGATCGGTCAAATTTCTAATGTCGTCTTGGATTCGAGTGCTCAATCGTCAGAAAGTACAGGTTTAACCTCTTTAGGGACCGTTAAGCTCTTAACTACAGTCGATTTTACTTCTGGTGTTATTTCACCAGGTGTTCTGTCGGCCCCAGTGGTTGGAAATAGCGTTTACCATACTTTACCTGAGCTAGTTCAATCAGTTGTTGAAGCTAAAAATGTTAAATCAGGTGTAGATGATGAAGATCATCGAGTACAGTTGGCTTTAGCAAGGCTTCCTGATGCTCAAGCCACTCCAGTATCTTTTACTCCAGAAATGCTCTTCGGTCGTCATATGGCGATCCTAGGAACTACTGGTGCTGGTAAAAGTTGGTCTTTAGCTAGGTTGATGGAAGAATGTGGAAACCATAGATCAAAAGTTATCTTGTTTGACGCAACTGGTGAATATTCTACTCTAAAGAACAACACCTATCATGTTTATCTTGGAGACCACCCAAATCCCCCAGAGCATGCTAGAGAAGTAGCTATTCCATACACAGAACTCCTAGAATCAGACCTCTTTGCTATCTTTAAACCAAGAGGACAAAGCCAGGCTCCAAAATTGAGAGCAGCAATGAAAAGTTTGAAGCTTGCGGACTTGGAATCTGGGTTAGCTCTGGATGGTAAGATTATCAAGGTTAATAAGACCAAAAATAAATTTCAGGCAGCTTACAGAAAGCATCAAGAGGTCGTAGACGACCCGCACGCAAATTTCAGAATAGATGCCCTAGCTGACCAGATCTATAACGAATGTGTCTATCCTTCAAGAAGTGAGATGGAGCCGAACGTATGGGGTAACATCAACGGTAATGACCAGTCTCACTGTATTCCATTGATCAATAGAATTCAGGACATCATCAATTCTCATACCTTATCTCCAGTATTTAAACCTGGAGACCGTCCTTCTTTGCTTAAAGCAATTGACGCGTTTCTTGAAGATGAAAACTACTCGGTTTTGAGAGTTTCTTTGCAGTATCTTTCTTTTGAGCATAATGCGAGAGAGATCATCACCAACGCTATGGGACGTCACCTGATGCAAATGGCGAGAGATGGAAAGTTTAGAAAAAATCCAGTTTTGGTCACCGTTGATGAGGCCCACCAATTTCTAAATAAAAACTTGGTCGCTGATGGACAGGATTTTCCACTAGACTCCTTTGGTATGATTGCAAAGGAAGGAAGAAAGTATGCAATCAGTGTTTGCCTCGCTACTCAAAGACCTAGAGACATTCCGGAAGATATTCTTTCTCAGATGGGAACTTTAGTAGTTCATCGTCTGATCAACGATAAAGACCGTGGTGTTGTCGAAAGAGCTTCTACTGACGTGGATAGAGCTGTGATTAACTCACTACCAACTTTAGCTTCCGGTGAAGCAGTTATGGTAGGAGTGGAGTTTCCTGTTCCGCTAAGTGTAAAGATGAGAAAGCCGAAAAATCCGCCTGTTTCATCTGGTCCTGACTACCAGGCTCACTGGGCGCGGGGGATGCTGTAGAGACTCTTATCGAAACCAGCTACTTAAATATTAGAACCAACAAAAGCTCAAAATAATTGAGCTTTTGCTGTATGTAGAATAGCCAAAGTCTCAAACTACAGCACTCTTCTATTCTTAGCAATTTCATGCTAAATACTTCAGCCTATTTTTAAGGGTAAAGGCCCCTAGCCCCTAGCCTAGTTCTATCCCAGTTTCTCCTTCGAGTAGTTTTAGAGCATGGACCTAAAGGTTCACGTTAAAAAATACTAAACAATTTCGAGGCACAAACTATGAAAATAATAACTCTGTTGGTGTTGGTTGTAGTGGGTTTAGCTGCTGGATTAAATACAGCATGCGACTACAATATTTTTAGGCTTGTTTGGATAGCTGGAATGCTCCCGCTTACGATAGATCTTCACTTGGCATCCAATGTATTTTCACTAATTTTCGGCGTTCTTGTCACCGCCGGGATATGTTCAAAAACCGAATTTGTCCGTTTACTTGCTATCGTTGGCACTCTTGCGATGGGACTACAGCTGATAGTTTTTTCTGGATTCCCTGACTCCACGGTTCAGCACATTTGTCAGATAGCCGTGTGGTTATAGGATATGGGCAAAAACTGCATGGAGTGCATAGTCGAAATCCAACAAGGGATATCTAAAAGGTTCTGCACTCCATGCTCTAAGGCTATTCGCTAGCATCGTTTTCTATCTAACACTAAAATGCTATCGTTACGGAGCTCTACCGAGCCTTGTTCTTTTCCTCATCACGACATCCCCGAGTAGTTTTAGAGCGCAGGTGCGCAAAGGTTAACTATGAGGGTTGAAAAATGATATTGAAGCTCATTGCGGTAGTAGTTGCTGTTCTAATAATGGTCTGGGGTATTTACTTCTCACTACTTCCAGTTCAAATAGCAAGTGAAACTGTTATAGATAATTTAACTATATACACAGTTTCTCATTACTTTCTGCTGTCTCGAGTGCTCGGCGGATCTGGTTGGGCTTTCCTATTGGCGGTTTCAATATTCCATATAGGGTATAAAAATTGCCCCACTGGAATTGAGAAATGGACAGTGGCCCCAGCCTATGTTGGTGTTACTGTAGGTGTAATATTTTACTTGTTGTTTTAAAGGTTTGTAGACATCGCGAAAAAGGGGGCTGATTAATTGATATCGTCCCCCTTAACGCAAAGGTTCTGCTTTACCTGTGCTCTGAACCTATTCGATTATCAAATAGATCTGAGTATGGTCGAACATTTTGACTCGTAAATATACTTTCCTATCAATGAAGATAAAAGCCTACTTCAACAGGATTTCAGTTTGTAATTTGGTTGTTCTCAACGAAGAGAAGTTCAACTCCGCAATAATTTCCGTTTGGAAATTTATTCTTGTCGAGGCGGGGTGATTAGGATGAGTGAGGCGTGCTTCTGCACGCCGCAGCGAAGAGTAATCTCCCCAACGAAGAGAAGATTAAATTTCCAAACGGAAATTAACGTTTGGAGAATTGTGGTTTCTTCCGGGCCTTATGCCTCCCCGGCTTCTTCCTCTCAACAGCCCTACTATCTCTAGTAAGTAGCCCAGCTTTTTTAAGCTCTGCTCGAAGTTCAGGATCTTGCTTCTCTAAGGCGCGTGCGATGCCGTGTCTGACAGCTCCAGCTTGTCCAGATTTACCTCCACCACTAACAGAGATTTTCAAATCAAACTGGCCTTCCTTTTCAGTAACAGAGAAAGGTTGGTTAATAACCATCTGCGTGGTGGCTAATGGAAAATACTCCTCTAGAACTTTACCATTAACTACGGCAGAGCCGCCTTCTTCAGCTGCAGGCTTTAGGTAAACCCGAGCACTTGATTCTTTTCTTCTACCAGTCGCGTAAGTGTAGTCGCTTTTAGCTGCCATTATCTTCCTGTTTGCTGCTATTGATTAAGGGGTGCAGGTTTCTGCGCCTCATGAGGGTGATTCTCCCCAGCATAAATCTTTAGTTTACCAAGCTGCTTTCTACCAAGGGAGTTTGCTGGAAGCATCCCTTTTACAGAGCGCTTTATCATCTCTTCAGGCTTTCTAGCTCGAAGTTCCGCTGCCTTTTCTTCCTTAATACCACCAACATAACCAGTGTGGCGGAAATAGGTTTTGTCCGCCTCTTTATTTCCAGTCAGCTTTACTTTCTCGGCATTAACAACAACGACAAAATCCCCGTCATCATTATGTGGGCTAAAAGTCGGCTTGTTCTTACCGCGAAGAACCGAAGCTACTTCACTGGAAAGTCTGCCTAATGGTTGGTCAGCAGCGTCAACCAGAACCCAAGCCCTGTTCTTCTCTGCATCTTCTTTAGTTTGAAAACTTGTAGTCATAATCACCGTAAACTAATCTAACGGCCGGTACAGTGGCCAGAGGACAGGGAAAATAGCACAGAAACAGTCGGAGTCAACTCCCTATGAGTATCACTTTAAAGCCTAGCCTATTCCAGACCAATTTGCTCGGCTATGTGTTTATTATAGGCGACATAGCTTTCTGGTAATTGACTCATAATATTAGGCCAGACAGAACGAAAGTCCGTTTCAGCTTCTGCCGCCAATGATGCGTCTCCTTCGAGTCTTCTAATTTCCTCGATTACAGAGATGAAACTACCTGCAAGCCTGAGAGAACCCTGCAGGACTCCATCTAACTCAGCTTCAATTGGAGATTCACCATTCTTGAGGCCTTGGCAAATAAATTGCTGTTGGGAGATAACTGCTTCCAGGTAGCCAAAAAATCTCGCTATCCTATCTTGGCTGGTTTGTCTTAGAGAGCCCTTTTTTAGTTCCTGAGCTGACTTAAAAACATTGGCACTCAAAAAAATAGAAAAATCAACCTTGTTAGACAAGTCTGGAAGCTTTTTTGGATTGTGACTTATAGAAGCCCCAAGCAAATCAATAAACTCTGAGGAAGAAAGTTCCGTTAGAGTTTCTTCATTGAGAATAGACTTGAGTAAATCTGACATAACCTTAACTAGGGCAGCTAACTTTGATCGACAAGATAGTGGAATGTTTTCCAGAACTGTCTGTTCCCAGCATTACACTCTCGCCGTTTAAAACTCTTACTTTAGTACTTAAAAGCTTACTTGAATCAGCCCCGAGCCAATTAACCAAAACTTCGACTCTTTTATCACTAACAGAAACTGGCTGGACTTTGACAGTCTGTGGCCTACCCATAGCGTCGGAAACGCTAAAGCGGCTTTCTTTACCTAGAGCAACTTTCTGCCTGCGAGAAGTCATCTCATCGTATTTTTTATAAGGTAACTTCTTTAATTGCGGCTCCATAGCGACCAGAGACTTACCTAGCGATCCGAAATCCGTAGACTTACCCTCTTTCTCGGATCCTTTAATAACCTGCACGCCAACTTCACAGTTTTCGGCAATGCAAATAGCAGGAATAAAAAGAGTTGCGAAAACTAGTGCGGGGATTTTGCCAACTAGCATCATATCAAGGTCTCCGGCGGAATTTCAGGCTGTTAATTTTAGTACAGTAATTTAAGTCCGGTGATTTCAATAGAGTTATCTCAACCCGTCTTGCTTTGAAACCCAAATAACAGGTGAGCCGCCACCACTATCCGGACTCACTAAGCGATGAGTGTAACCTTGGGCTGGCTTTACCCAATCGACACTCAAAACCACTCCTCCACGATTAGCCACTACAACTCCCTGCCTATCTCGTCTATTGAGACTCTTCATCTTTAAATTGCGGGCGACATTGTTATTGGCCACACTGATTTCCTCCCCGAGCTGCCCTGTTGCTTGCTGCCCATTGCCAGCCGTAGTGGTGCCTCCTGTGGGGGCTGAAGAATTTACTACAGGTACCTGAGCAACAGGAGGCTGACTTTCGCTTTGCATTGCAAGCCGTTCAGTTTCATCCAAGCGGGGTAGGGTCTCATCTTTACTGTCGTCTCGAGCTACTTCCAGAAGCTCTTTATTTGGCTGAGGATCGTCCAGTTCAAGAGCCGGAGTACTAGGGATTTCGCTGCGCAGTTGGCTGTCATCTAATTCAACGATCTCCAATCCGACCGCATCTGACCCAACGGCCTTGGAGTTGCTGGCCTGCATTGCAAGTCTGGCCTCCATTCCATTCTTACTCTTCAAGGCTTGGAGGTCAGGATTAGTTTCTTTAAGTGTAAAAAGATTAAATAGAAAAAAAGCAAAGCCCGCTGCGAAACCGACTCCAAGCATTACCTGCTTTCCAAAAATCGACCCGAAAAATGACTCTTTTTTCTCAGCACCCTTGCTCTCAATATGTCTATAAGAAAAACCGGGTTTATAGTCTTTTTCAATTTCTTGGGCAGCTTCATGGTGCCACTTTCTAACTTCACCTTGAATCAAACTAAGTTGGCTCAAAAATTGGCTGGCTTCCGAGTCAGGCTTCTCAAGCTCATTCTCAACAGAGCGTCGTTCTTCCTCACTAACCTCACCATCAAAATACCTGTATAAGAGGCTCTCCCAGTCGGAGATTTCTTTGGATTGCTGTGTCATAAATTATCCTTGTCCCAATCAGACTTTCTTTGCTGCAGCGTCTAGAGCCGAAGCAGCAGCTCGCTCCATAACTATAAACTCGCTAGAAATTTCTTTGAGGTAGCTCTGTAGTTTTTTACGGGCATGGTGGAGCCGACTCATAACGGTACCTCTGGAGCAACCCACCGCCTCACTAATCTCGGCGTAGGAGAGTCCTTCCACTTCTCTCAATAAAATTACTTCGCGATGCTCATGACTAAGACTGTTAATCGCCTTTCTCAAATGCTTTCCCAGTTCCATACTCTCATAACTTTTGTCCGGTGATACAACGTTCCCCATTGGGATACCCCCCTGACCCGAAGATTTTTGCAGTCCGGCATCTAAGACCTCAGCTTCCCCCACCGCTCTCTCTCTTTGACGATAACGCTTCCGACTATAATCAATCGTCATGTTAGAAATTATTCGATAAACCCATGTATAGAAGCTACTTTGACCCTTAAATGAGCCTATATTCTTCCAGGCTTTTAGTAGTGATTCCTGAACGATTTCACGGGCATCGTCAGGGTTCCTGTTTAGAGAATAAGCTAAATTAAGAAATCTGCGCTCATTCATCATCACTAACTTCTTAAAAGCGTCAGAATCACCCTTTTTGGCTAGGGCAATAAGCTCCTTATCAGACTCCGGTGAAAGCCCTTGGGACAATATATCCTTAGAATTACTCATCAAAATATTTGGTCTATGCAGTATGCTCTAGTCAATCAAAGGAGAAATTCTGACTTTTAGCAAGCCCCCTCCAATAAAGACGACGAGTCGGGGAAAAGATTAGTGTCAATTCCGTTTTTAAATGGGCCTAAACTAACTCCAACTGGGGCCTGACTCTAAATCCACTTTAAGAGGCACATCAAGCTCAGCGGCACCTTCCATCACGTCCAATACTAAATTCTTAACCTGCTCCTCATCTTGAAGAGGAGTCTCAACAATCAGCTCATCGTGAACTTGAAGAACCATTTTCGATTCTTTGTGACTTTCCCTAAGTCTGGCATCTAGTTTAACCATGGCCAGTTTTATAATGTCCGCTGCACTACCCTGAATTGGGGCATTCAGGATAGACCTAATAAGGTAACCCTTATCCCTTCCTGATGAATCAATTTGATCTAAATACCTTCTGCGACCATATAGAGTTTGAGCAAATCCAAGCTCCTCTGCTTTGGCCTCTACTGAGGAAAAGTATTTCTTAACACCAGGGTAACGATCAAAATAACCATCTATGTAATCTTGGGCCTGTTTCCTAGATGTCCCCAGTTGTTTAGCTAAACGAAACGCGCTGATTCCATAAATTACACCGAAGTTAATAGTTTTAGCGACCCGACGACGATCCTTGAGCTCTTGCTCGGTCATACCAATACCAAATATTTCCCGAGCTGTTGCTAAGTGAATATCTTCTCCGTCAATAAAAGCTCGTTGTAAATTAGAATCACCAGACAGGTGAGCAAGAATTCGCAGTTCAATCTGAGAATAGTCAGCACAAATCAACGTGTGTTCATTCTTAGCAACAAAAGCTTCTCGAATTTTTCGGCCTTTTTCGGTTCTAATCGGAATGTTCTGCAAATTAGGCTCACTCGAACTTAGACGACCAGTTGCAGTAATAGCCTGATTAAAAGAAGAGTGAATACGATCAGTTTCTGGACGGGCCAATTTCAACAACGAGTCTATATAGGTTGAGCTTAGTTTAAATAATTCTCGATACTCGAGGATACTTTTAATAATCGGATGGCCATCAGAAAGTTTATTCAACACCGAGGCATCCGTAGAAAAACCCGACTTAGTTTTCTTTACTCCCTTGGTTGGAATTCCCAGCTTTTCAAATAAAATTGACGACAGCTGCTTAGGCGAGTTTAGATTAAATTCCTCGCCTGCTTCGGCTTTGACTTTGGCCTCTAGCTCCAAAAGCTCAGCACTAAAAGTCTCTTTCAAATCACTGAGTAGTTTTTTGTCTACTTTTATTCCGACTCGCTCCATCCTAGAAAGAACAGGAATCAAGGGAACTTCGACGTCAACTAAAGCTGAAGCAGGTGTAGGTTCCGCAGGCCCAGGTCCTTGATGTTGATCAAGATCCGAGTGAAGCTTCTTTTCTAAAACACCGTACAGTCGCCAGGTAGCCTCTGCATCCCATGAAGCATAATGACATACTCGCTCGAGAGGAATGTCAGCCAAGCTATCAGCTTCCCCAACAACTTCCTCGTATGAAGCCATTTCTTCACCAAAGTATCTCTTAGTTAAAAACTTCAAACCATGTTGACGGCTATCTGGCTCCAGCAAATGAGAGGCAATTAAGCTATCAAAAACCAGCCCATTAACGACATAGCCATTATTCTCCAGAACACCAATATCGTACTTAGTGTGCTGACCAATTTTACCTATTTCACTATCAGCAAAAACGGGTCCAAGCTTTTCTCGAATCAGGTCGGAATCCAGAAGCTTCTCTTTTTCTAGGTTATTTATTAAAGGCAAGTAATATCCTTTACCCTGCTCCCAAGAAAATGATATCCCCAAGAGTTCTGCCTTTGAAGTGTCCAAGGAAGTTGTTTCAGTATCGAAAGCGAACTCATCAACCTTTGAAAGTTTTCGGATAAACTCATCTAAGCCATCCGGCCCAACCAACTGAAAATCTTTAACAGGAGCACTTTCAGCTTGCTCCTCAGCTTGGAAATTAGCTATCGAGCCATCAGGTCTAGGAATATCTCTAAGAAGTTTTTCGAATTCAAGCTCTTCAAACAAACTCGTTAGGTCATCTTGCCGCGGACCAAGCCAGCGGTAAGACTCTAGCTCAGAATCACTTTTAAACGGTTCGACATCTTGATCTAAACCAACAAGCTCATAACTAGTTTTCAGCAGATCCTTGCCTTCCTCAACTTTCTTTCGAACCGAAGCTTTACCACGCAAGCCTTCAATTTCTTCAATCTTCTCTGGTGACTTCATCAACTTAGCAACTGAGCCGAAATGACGAACAAGTGCTTGAGCTGTTTTGTCTCCAACTCCTTTAACCCCTGGAATATTATCTGAAGAGTCTCCTCTTAAAGCCAAATAATCTCGAACACTCCCAGGTGGCACGCCAAATTTTTCTTCAACTTTAGCCGGAGTATAGTGAATATCTCTCATCGCATCCCAAACTGTAATCTTCTGATCAACCAGTTGGGTGAGATCTTTATCTCCACTGACTATAACTATTTCTTCAGCATTTTCTCGGCAATGGGTAGCTAAAGTGGCTATAATATCGTCCGCTTCAAAACCCTCCTTTTCCAGCGATCGGAGGCCCATCACCTCAACAATTTTTCTGAAGTAGGGCATTTGAGGCACCAAATCCTCAGGGCACTCACCCCTATTAGCCTTATAGTCGGAATAAAATTTATGTCTAAAGGTTGGGGCCCCCGTGTCAAAGGTGACAGCTATATGCTCAGCCCTATGCTCTTTGAGTAGCTTAACGAGCATTCTACAAAAACCAAACAGGGCGTTAGTAGGCAATCCACTGCTGTTACTTAAAGGTTGAACCGCATAGTAGGCTCTAAAAATATATCCAGAGCCATCAATAATATAAAACTTTGAGGCCAAAATATTAACCAGAAAAAATTCCGAGCTTAGACCCTGTTCC
>CALIEE010000309.1 GCA_938022485.1 uncultured bacterium
ACTCGTTCCCTAACCCTAGCTTTGAAGGATGCTAAAAATGTTATCGAAGAAAAAGAAAAACAAATTATAGCCACTCAAATCGCTGCCGGCACTGCTCACGAGCTGGGCCAGCCTCTAACTACAATAGCCCTGAACTGCAAACTACTCCGAGAAACGGCTCCAGGAAGCCTTGAACAGGAGGAAATTCTTGGCTCTATAGAGAGTGGTTGCCAGCAAATGAAAGAAATCTTAAGTCGATTAAATAATTTAGAGCGTTATTCTAGCTCTAATTACACGGCAGGCTTAACTATCGCCAACATCCTGAAATCAGAATAAATTTTTAGCTGCTGGCCTTTTTGCTCTTCTTCCTGGCCTACTTTCCGACAAATGAAGCTTGGAAACCAATCGTTTACAATTTAGGCAAAAAAATCACTCAGTTAACTGAGATATAGCTTGCCTGCTAGCTCAGGAGCAGTTAGCGTATAAGGAGGCATTTTAGTTAGGCAAAACAGGGGTTACCAAGAAAGGGAACAGGTAATGACAAGAGCTCAGCTGATCGCAACAGTTGCAGAAAAAACCCAGATAAGTAGCAAGACTTGCGATATGATAATTCGCAAATTTTTGGATACTATTACTGAAGAGGTTGCAGCAGGTGAAAAGATCACCATTAGTGGTTTTGGTACCTTCGAAAGAAAAAGGCGAAAGGCAACCATGGCTCGTAATCCTCAAACTGGGGAACCCATGGAAATTGAATCTCAGAACGTAGCGGTTTTTAGAGCCGGTTCAGGCCTGAAAGACGCTGTTAAGGCCCGCGAAAGCCATTCCAATAGACCTATAACCGAAGGTTTTGGCCGGATCTTGGACCAAGATTAAATTCTAGAGTCCTCTTTACAAACTTTCAATCAAGTTCATCTGCGGTTAATACAGAGCCTCGGTTGGCGCTGACATTTGTCATTGAATGTGTCATCATCAACTAATTGCGCATATCAATTTGTAGTTTCTGAGAGTTGTCCAAAGTAATGGCTGAACCGGCTATATCAGTAAAAATAATTGCAGAATCACTTAACGCTGAAGTGTTTGGTGAACCAGAAAGGTTGATTTCTGGGATTAAACCGCTTGTCGAGGCTGGTGAGAACGATCTTACTTTCTTCGCTCCGACAAATAAGAAATCCAAGGGAGAGTTGCACTCCATCGCTTCGGGTTCTTCCGCTGGAGCTATACTCGTCAGCAAGTTTGAAGAAAATTTCAAGTCCACCCAAATAGTTTGTCAAAACCCTCTCCAGGGCGTGATACAAATTGCAAGAACATTAGTACCGGAAACTCTTCCAAAACTGGGAGTTCACCCGACTGCGATTGTCGGTGTAAACTGTTCCATTGGGGAGGACTGTCGCATCGGCGCATATTCTGTAATCGGCGATGGAGTAACTATTGGCCCCGGTTCCACAATTCATCCGCACTCAGTTATTTACGATGGGGTGAAAATTGGTGAGGCCTGTGTAATTCACTCCGGCGCAGTGCTTAGAGAAAATATCACCTTAGGGAATGCAGTCGTAGTTCAAAACGGGACCACTCTTGGGACAGATGGCTTTGGCTACATACCTCACCCTCAACTTGGACACTTACACATTCCCCATATCGGAACTTTAGTTGTCGAAGATAATGTAGAAATTGGAGCTAACTCTTCGATTGACCGGGGCACGCTCGGAAAAACGAAAATCGGTGCCCAGACCAAGATTGATAACTTGGTTCAAATTGGCCACAACAACCAGATTGGGCAACGCACTTTGATTTGTGGACAAGTGGGAATAGGTGGAAGTTGTAATATAGGCTCTAACGTAACTCTCGCTGGCTGCGTTGGTGTAGCAGATCATATAAAAATCGACGACGGTGTTCGAACAGCCGGCATGACAGGAGTTAGTAGAGACCTAGTTGCAGATAATGAAGGAAGCTCGGACTACGCGGGGCTTCCGCCCGTAAAAGTCTCAACATGGAGAAGGCAAGCTGCTGCTATAATCAAGCTCCCGAGAGTGATAAAAGATTTAAGAGATTTAACAAAGAGAATTGAAAAACTTGAGAATAGCAATGAAAATTCATAGAAAAATTAGGTTTTTGCACTTCAAAAACTTTTTGATCCTTTTAACTATCCTTAGCCTAGCCGCTTGTTCCTCGAAGACTTCATCTGAAACCGACCCGGAAGCTTCCTTGGTTAAGGGTCTTGAAGAAAACAAGCTTGAGACTAGTGAGCAAAGGAGTGCACTTGAAGAAAAATACTACAAAGATGCGACCCAAGCTTTCAACGAAGAGTTGTATACTATAGCCGCTAAAAACTTTGGCCTGCTCAGAACAGCATTCCCAGGTAGTCGTTATTACGAAGAAGCAGTCGTCAAAACAGCCGATGCTCTCTACGAATCAGGTAAATACGAAGAAGCGATCACCAGTTATCAAGAATATGTTAGTCTTTACCCAAAGGGTAAGGATATTGAGAGAGCCAGTTTACAAATAGCTCGTGGCTGGCATCGACAATTCAAAGGAATATCACGGAACCAAACGCCACTTGATAACGCAGCTACAGCCTATCAATCTTTCTTAAAAAAATTCCCGAATAGTGATTTTAGGCAAGAGGCAGTTGAAGACTTAGGGCTAGTCGCCAACAGAAAATCTGAGTGTGAAGTCGAAGTAATAAAGTTTTATCTCAAGAAAGATAAGCTGCAGGCCGCCGCAAGTCGCTATGCAGACTTAAAAAGAAACTTCCCCAACTCCCCAGCTTTGCAAGAGGTGGATGAACTAATAGGTGAGCAATACTCTGAACATATTTCTAGAATTCAGGAATTAGCAGCAGTTAGTCCGAAAAATATGGACCAGAGATTCCAAACTGTAGCGCCCCTAAACTCTGACTCGGAAACTGCCAGAGCTAGACTTAAACCAGCTACTGAAAACTAGCTGGAAAGTCGTTCTTTCTGCCGAGTTCTTAGTAGCTGCAGAAAGGTCGGAAAAGGCTTGAGTTTTGAACAGGTTATCAAATTAACCGTATTGAATTATCACCAATTACAAACCTTCGACACTACAGCGCATAAAGATCTTAAGTTTTTTCAAATACTTAGCTTTTAGTTTCTTGAGTGATTTGATTTTTATTCTTTATGCTAGTTAAATCATCGGTAACTCCACTGAGGCTGTGAAGACGTGGGAGCAATGGTTGTTTTAGAATGTTTGTAAATCGAATTTTCTAAGACCATTGGGATCTATAACAGCAGCGGAGTTTGGGTTTGGTTATAGCCCACCTGCGGCAAGCATCCGAGCTTCCGCGGTTCTAGTAATGAGAGGGAACATAAATTAGAGGAAGGAACTAGCGATCATGGCAGTTAAACTTTCAAGAGAAGAACAATACGGAATAATGGCTTTAGTAGACCTTGCTTACAATTTAGGTGGCGGTCCTGCTCAAGTTAGACAAATTGCAAAGCGACAGAGAATTCCTCAGAGATTCCTCGAGCAGATTTTTGCTAAGCTTAGACAGGCTGAAGTGGTAATCGGAAAGCGGGGTCCTCGCGGTGGTTACTCTCTAGCTAAAGAGCCTGGTGAAATAAGGCTTGAAGAAGTAATGAGAGCTCTTCGTCCAAAACTTCAAGAAGACAACAGAACTGATGCCCCGGCTCTTGCTGAGTTAATTGACGTAGTTTGGTCTGAAATTGAAGATTCCTTTCAAACAACCTTGAGAGGCGTTTCTTTGGCCAACTTATGTGAAAGAGCCAAGGCTCTTGGTATTACTGATGTTGATACAGCTGCTCCAGAGCTACTGGCTCAGGAGGCTAGCAATCTTCTAAACAGAGACACTGTAAACTAGGCTGACACATTAGAAGGCCGCACAAAGCATCGCGTGCTATCTAATTCCCTCGTTTGCGTTGTTTAACGGCCTTTAGCTAGTGCTGAAGATTGATAGAAGACCGGTTGAAAGACCGGTCTTTTTTTAAGCCTATTCCCGAATTTATCAATTCTTTATCAATTCCCCAGTTCTATTTTACTTTAATTGGAATCAATATTGCGGCGTTAATGCACCTGTTATTTCCTTCACTGCTTCACACTTGGCTATTTTCTTGCGTAGCCATAGCCAGTCGGTTAACTTTCCAAGGCCTAAGATTTTAGGTATCTCTCTTTGGAACCCGCCTACTGCGGGCTTTGCAATTTAGTAGACGGAGCCAGTCATTGGAAAAACTTCAAGATATGTTGGATTCTCTGCCGCCTAGTTTAAGGTCGGCTTTGCAATTCGCCAGCACAGCGAAAGGTGCTGTTGCCGTCTTGGGTTATGCTTGCCTTCTTTTTTGCGGACTATTCGCTTTAATGCTTGGCATGCTTCTAAACCGCTATATAACCGGTAGTGGGATCAACTCCCCAAATGTCTCCCAAGTTCAAGATATTGGTGTAAACTCCTCAGGTGGAAAAACACCTTTGGGTAGCTTTGCTGTAATAACCCGAAGAAATATTTTCGGAAAGGCTCCAGCCCCAGCCCCTGAGAAAGCGCCGAAACCTGTAAAAAAATCTGATCTAAAATTAAGACTTGTCGGCACCAATACCGCTGTCAAAGAGAGGGTGTTTGCCATCATTGAGGATATCAAAAAGAAAGAGCAAGATATCTTTAAAATTGGCGAGGAAATTTTCAATACTGGAGCCAAGGTTGAAGAAGTGCTAGCCGAAACTGTAAAAGTTAGGAGAGGAGCCGAACTAATAACTCTACAACTTGGAAAAGGATCATCATCTGGCTCTAACTCTGGGGGGTCTGAATCATCGATTTCCTCTAACTCAGACAATACCGAATTTACAGTTGCAGAAGATGAGCTCAACCAAGCGTTGGCTAATTTACCAAGACTGCTATCGCAAGCCAGGGCTGTGCCTTTCTTCCGTAACGGAAAGAGCATCGGAATGAGACTTTTTGCTATTCGTCGCGGCAGTCTCTATGAAAAGCTTGGATTAAAAAACGGAGATATTGTGCTTTCCGTCAATGAAAACAGCTTAAGCGATCCCTCCCAAGCCTTAAAACTATTTGAAGAGTTAAAAAGTGAGCGATCAATTGGAGTCGTTGTAGAACGAAACGGTGGTGAGCAAGAACTTAGCTACTCTATCGAGTAGCATAATTCCCGCTAATTCAAGGTCCATTCTTTTTGTTTTCCAAACACTCCTCTTGTGGAAAACCTGTGCATAAAATTCTCTTAACTTTTGCTTAGTGGTTTACCTGAATCGCTAAATCTGAAATAGTTGAGCTTATCTTGCGTCTATTATTTAGAGCCTCAGAGGCTCAGAATTGTTGGAAATTCTTTCAATATT
>CALIEE010000310.1 GCA_938022485.1 uncultured bacterium
AGTCTGTGGACGTTTTAGTGCTAACCGACGCTATGAAAAGAGTAGAGTTAACTATTCGTTGGAGTGAATTCGACTTAGACTCCTTTAATGTAATCTACTACGTAAACACTCCTCCTGAATCTAATGCTTAATTCCTTTTTAAAAATAAAACGGGATTTAAAATCCGAGAGAGGCTTCACACTAGTAGAGATGGTAGCGGTATCTGTGCTGCTTTCTATGTTATCGCTTGTGCTTTACGGAACTTTGGATGGAATCATAGACGGCAGAGCTGCAATTCTTAATAGAAGCAGATCTGGTGCTACCGCCCGGATTGTTATGGAGAGAATGACCAGAGAGCTAAACGGTATCGTATTCGGCATTACTCTTTCTGAGAACGATGAAGAACAACAAGATGGCCAAGGGGTCACCCAAGGCTCTTCTTTTAGCTCTGCCAGAACTTTCTTTGAAGGAAAAAGCAATAGTGGAAAGGGATCAATCAGGTTTGTAAGCGCAGAAGTTGCGCAAGCAGCTTACGGCACCTTCACGAATCATGGCGTGGTTGAGATTAGATATCGTTTAGTAGAAGATCCTGAACAAGAGGACAGCGAGGATAAAAGTTTCATTTTGGTAAGGGAGGAAACTCCTGGCGGAGTAAGAAACGAAAAAATCACCAAGGAGAGAAAAGTAGTCTTTCCCCTTGCTTCTGGGATTTCATCGCTAGATTTTCGCTTCCTAGATAACGAAGAGTGGCAGTCCGACTGGTCTCAGCCATCGGTACCAAACGCCGTTGAAATTACATTAGGCGTTACGGACTCTAATGGCGCGAAAAATATGTTCAGAACGGCTGTAGCCGTTTCGCAGAAAAGAAGGACTTCAAGCAGTCAGGCTGGACAGCAAAGCCAAGGCGCTCCAGCTGTCCAATAGCAAAATATTGCCTATTCTCACCCTTACTTGGCTGATGAGCTTATGTTATAACTCCTTAGGTTTGTTAAGAAGATTGTGGAAAACGGCACTATGACCGGTAGAATGGCCGACCTAAAATACGGCCAGAATATTTTTTGGAATATTAAGCGAGGGGAGGCTCAATGTCTCTAAATGTAGCCATAGGTCGCAAAGATGATCTAGCCTATCTCTTCGCAGCCAGTGTCAGCCCTAACGGACGGCCTGTTCTCCAAGATATTAAGACTCTAGAACTAGAGCAGCCTCAAGCTGTTGAAGGGGAAGGCGAAGAGGAAGCTGCTGAAGAGCAAAACCCAGAAGCTACGGTTAACAAAATTGACCTAGAAGAAGTCTTCGGTGGGGAGATTCTGTCCACCACTGCTCTCTTAGAAAATAGCAGAGTTCTTTTTGAAAATGTCGACTTACCCTTCAAAGACGAAAAACAGGTTGAAAAGGTTTTACCTTTACAACTTCAAGATCGCATTCCATTTGATATAGAAGACTTCGTTATAGATAGTTGTTTGTCTAGCGAAAGTGACACTGGAAGTTATAGTTACATCTCTTCTTATACGCCTCGACATGAAGTCGATCGTACTCTCAAATCTCTAGAGAGTGTCGGGCTTGAACCCTCTTCCTTAACAAACAATGCTTTTGCTTTGGCTGGCTTAACAGCCCTATCTCCTCATGCATTTCCCGAATCGGTTGCTATTATTGAAATTCAACCTAAATTTGCCTCAATAGTTATTATTGATCAGGGGGGAATTGCTTTGATGAGAGAGTTAAATGCGAAGACATCAGCAGATGTTCCTCAGCTAATGTCCGATATCAAATGCTCTATTGAAAATTTTCAACACGGAGAAGAGCAGAAACTCGAAAAAATTCTCCTCGTAGGAAGTAAGGAAGCTGCTCAAGCGCTAGCTAGCTCACTGGAAACCGACTCAGCATACCTTGATCTCAATAGTCTGAGGCCTACAAACATACCAGCTGTAGACTTAAACGAATTTCCTGCTGCATTAGGACTCCTCGGACATGAATCTGAAGTTGCTTCTTTTGGAGAGAATGGACAGATCAATTTTCGTCAGGGAGAGTTCGCTTACAAGCCTACCTTGGGAAATGTCCTAGTAGCTGCCAAACAACACTTCTGGAGTATTACTGGGGCTTTTCTAATGGGCATAATCTTTCTATTGAGCCAAATTTTCGTAGAGGACTCTCAACACAAGAATGTCGCTTCCAAATTAAACCAAATTGCTACTGGGGCTGTTCCCGGAGAATTCGTTCCAAAGGGAGGTGAAATTTCTTTCCTAGAGGAAAAAGTCTTGGAATTGGAAGATCAGCTTCGTGACATTGGTTCTCTCTCTGCCTTGTCACCTCTTAATTCCTTGAAAGAACTGTCTGAGTTTATTCCTGAAAGCCTGGGAACTGAAATCGAAACTATGGTGATTGGAAATTCCAGCATAGTTATCAACGGCTCCTTAGCAAGTATTCCAGACCTAGGTCGACTTGATAGTATTCTAAAGAAAAATAGTAATAAGTTTTGCTCGGTGGACGTTATAAACCGTGGCCAGCAAGGCAATAGAATAAAATTTCGATCTGAAATTAAACTTTGTGAATAAAATATGTCTTAGCTCTGGCGATGAAAGCTCAAATAAGAAAAATATTAAACGCCTACGATAATCTCAATTCCCGAGAAAAGCCTTTCGTTTTAATCACTGGAATAGTGTTACTGGCCCTTTGTGTCTATTATCCGATTTCTTGGTCTAGAGATTTCGTAAAAAACACTAGAAACAGTAAAAACTACAAGCTCTCTCAACTTGATGAAGCAGCCGTTCTGAGTCAGCGCTATGATCTACTAAACACGAAACTGACCGCGGCACAGAATTCTTTTGATAAAGCCCAGATGACCTATGAGCAGGTCACCGCTGAAATAGATAAAATAATCAAAGAGACTGTAGGGCAGGAGGTCAAATATGACCTCAAGAATCAGAACCCATCTAACCTTGGACTAGAATTTGAAAAGCAAGAATTTTCTCTTTCCCTAAAAGCTAATCTAGATCAGCTGGTTAAACTCTTGTTCCAGTTCGAGAAAGGAGAAACTCCCCTATTTCTGGGCAAAGTTAATATTAGAAAAGTAGGGAAAAAAGACCAATTCAATACCGTACTAGAGGTTTTCAGTGTAAGAAAAAAGAAAGCTTAGATATTTTTCAGTTCATTCCAAAAATAATACTCCTAATTTTTCCTTGAAAATGAGAACTAAAATACTTTTCCCCTTAATACTCCTCTCCCTACTTGCTGTTTTTCCAGGGCACTCTTGGTTAGGAGATAGTCTAAAGTCCAACATCGAAAAAAATGGCATAGACTCCGGAGTTAAAATTACATTCTCTGAGTTCGAATCATCTTTTCCCTTGGAATTTAAAGCATCGAAGATCGCCTTCTCGCCTTTGGAGGTTCCCTTTCCAATCTCGGCCGAATGTCAGAACCCAAACGGGGTAATGAGTTTGGCTTCAGCATTCTTGCTAAAACGTAATATAGACATCAAGGCCAGTTGCTACAGTGGGCAGATTAAATCCTCGCTATCCGGTTCTCTTTTCAGCAATCAGAACAATTTTGATTTTAAAGTTAACTCATTAAACTTTGGAGAACATTCGCTAACCAAGCTATTTGGAGTTAGCGGCAAATTGTCTGCATCAGGGGAAGGTAGTAGCGATGAGAGAGGCGAGCGCATAGATGAGTTAACTGGAGAAGTATCCCTCTCAGAAGTAAACTATCCGGGGGGATTTAGTTACAGAGGACTTTTTACTGTGCCTGAAATCGCAAATTTTAATGCCAGCTGTGAAGTTAAAATTGAGGGCTCGGAGCATGATTTAAGAAATTGCAAAGGCGACTCTTCACTTGGCAGTTTTAAGGGCAGAGCCAATGCAGCTATTTCAAAGAATGGTGTGCTCGTTAGCGGTACATCAAATTTTGAAATTGAACTAAAAGCCCCTGGAATGAAAACCATTGCCCCCTATCTGGCACTCGCGTCCGGCAAATATAGTGAAAATCCTGCCTCCCGATGGAAGTTCAGTAGCGAAAAGCTTGCCAACGGTAGAGAGTGGAGCAAAATAACTCCTCTTAACTAAGAAAATATCCTTAGCATAACGTTTGTTCCTAGCTCCATTGCCAACTTCTCAAAACAGGCCTTGCCCTAGCAATTTTCTTGACTAAAAGTTTGAGCTTAATCAATAATAAGGCAATGGATGAAACCAGTAAAATCTCTCAAGACCTACTTTGAGCCAAAGTAAATGACCACTGCCAGTTATATCTTCCCCGGCTTGTGTTTAGCCTCAATTGTCGGCTCATTCATTTGGGTCTCTCACCTGTTATCTGGCTTCAATGAAGAGAATCTTGATAGTAAAATAAAACAAGCTACTTCTATTTTGGATGAACGGATAAGAATCGCTTTATCCTACCTATATTTCTTAAAAATGCGCTCGGGCTCCGAAAACAAAGCCAGTGGAAGGCCTCAAAGTCGCGACGAGTTGATGACTGAAATCAGATATTTGAATAACGAAATTGAACTCGCATATACCAGAATGTCTGATGAAGTCTGTATCGTTGAAAACGATGAACTATTAGAAATTCTAACCACAGAGTACGACTTGGCTTCAAGAGAGCTGAGAGAAATAGAGGAAAATTTCGAAACTATCTTTCTTGAAAGTTAGGGCCTAACGCACTTTTTTCAATAAATTCGGCTATCACTAACTAGCTAAGTGCCCGTAATAACTAAAGTCGACTTGTCATAAATTTAATATTAGTACACTATCCTACCGCGGAAACTATAACGTTTGTAGCAGTCCGCAGTATAGAAACCTAACAGTAGTATTTGGAGGCCCAGTGTCAGCTGAAAAAGTTAAAGAGAATCTTTTTTCGTTCGTTGAAGTCACAGTTTTAAAAAGTTTAAGTGATGCCCAGGCAACTGAGTGCGCCACTATCGAAGTTTCTGAGCTTTCTTCGGTCACTGGCATTAAAGACAACGATGAAGTTCTTAGAGCCCTCTACACTCTTGAAGGAAAAAGCCTGGCGAGGCCTCATCCAGAAGGTGACTTCACCTCAAACGCTTGGAAAATAACCCAAACTGGTATTAAAGCTCTTGGGCTTATGTCTGAGGGTGCAGGAACTGAGACCCCTCGCTAGGGTCTTTGTTTGGAAAAAGCCCTCCAAGGGCAGCCAGGCATACTTCCAACAATTCTGATGTGGCACCTTTGAAAACTTTTTAGATGTTTTCTGAAAGTAGCCACAGTCAATTCCTGCTCCACTGCTTCCGAATCAACGACAAAATAGTCCAAGGCGTTGAATAGGCTAGAAACGCTTCTAAATCTCCAGTTAGGGATGGGCTAAACAAGGCAATTATTGGCACGTAGCACACACCCAGACCAAGCAAAGTCCTAAGCCTGGAGCCCCTGTTGTCTGTCTTTTCCTCACTAATCAGCAAATTAGAAGCTGCCTGAAAAAGAAAATACATGACGACAGAAAAAGCTGAGTTAAGGCCTAGAAAGATTTTTCGATTCTCATGATCAAACAAAAGATCAATGATCAGCAAAACAATCATCAGCGAAAGCAGGCTAGCTACCTTAAGATAAACCGTCTTCATAACCTTCTCCAATTGCACCACAGCACAATCGCACGAAAGTAAATTAACACAAATAAAGCAAAATTAAAATTAGGCTAGGAACAAGAGCCAGATCTTAGAAGCTTAAGCACTTCAATATTATCGAAATGCCCTGTCATCCTCGCAGTAATTTTTGCTCTTAAAGGTCGGCCGATTAGGAATAAATCGCCAATAATATCGAGGATTTTATGACGAGAAAGCTCATCCGGAAAGCGCAGGTCCGTATTTATAACCTGGTCTTCTCCAATCAAAATAAAATTATCTAACCTTCCCCCAGCTGCCAAACCAGCTTTTTGTAAGGCTTCAATGTCTTTCATAAAACCAAAAGTTCTAGCTGGAGCAATGTCATTCAAAAATGACTCAGGGCCATCAAACTTAAAGTGGAACTCCTGCTCTCCAACCGGGGCTGGATAATTAAGATAGTAGGAAATTTCTAAATTCTCCGAAGGCTCTAGTTTAATTGATTCATTTCCATCCTCAGAAACAAATTCTAAAGTCTCTTGAGGTGCAATCTCAAACCAGTCCCCTCCTTGCTCTTCAATTCCAACTCTCTCAAAGGTTTTGCAAAACTCAAGAGAAGAGCCATCGAAAATAGGAACTTCGTCGTTGCACTTAATTAGAAGATTACTAATGCCATAGGAGTGCAAAGCAGCAAGCAAATGCTCTATTGTTGAAGCACTAACCGTATCAACCCTAATAGTGGTAGCGAAGCCAGTTGACTCGACATAATCAACAAAAGCAGGAGCAGAACGAGCCCCTCCAATTCTTGCAAAATGAATTCCCGAATCTTTAGGTAGCGGCTCCAAAACCAGGCCACTTTTGTTTCCGGAGTGAAGGCATTGCCCATAAAGAATTGTACTATTAGCTAGGGTTCTTTGCCCTAGATTCTTACCTTTAGAACCAGTCGACAGCACCCCACCATGATTTAAAAGCGGCAAACCTGGGCCAGAAAGACTCGCGGCGGAATCAGTGGTTAAGAGCTTCTCCTCAGCTGGAGCTCGAGCGGCCAATGCTCTTTTTGCGGAGAGAACAACTCCGTCAAGATCTAGGGGCTTTTCAATAAAATCAAAAGCGCCACGACGAGTAGCTTCCAAAGCATTAGAGATTGTTGCATGTCCTGAAATCATGATCACCTGAACTGCAGGGCAACACTTCTTTATTTTTTCTAAGGTCTCGATACCATCTAGGCCTGGCATCCAAATATCCAGAAAAACTAAGTCCGGAGAGAACTGCTTAACGATGTCAATGGCAGAAGGACCGTCCTCTGCAGTAACGGTTCTATAGTTCTCGTCTTCAAATATTCCAGAAAGAGTATTTCGAATGGACTGCTCGTCATCAACAACTAGGACAAGCGGTTGTTTTTCTATACTAGGGCTCAGCTTACCTTCAACCTGCTGGGGTTTGTTCACAATCTAGGCCTCGTTACAACATTAAAAGCTTACTTTTAGACCTTAGCAAACTGCTTAACAGGTTCACCAGAGATAATTGTCTGTGCCCGATCTGGGCCAACAGAGAAGCCATCAACAGCACAACCAGTTAGCTCCTCTACTCTAGCAATAAAACTTCTCGTTTCAGCCGGTAAGTCTTCGAGACTTCTAGCTTTAGTAATATCATCTTTCCAGCCCGGCACTTCCTCGTATACCACCTCAACCTTCTCAATATCATCCGAAGATGGCGGAAGGTCATCGAGCACTTCCCCATTGAGAGTGTAGCTGACTCCAATTTTGATTTTATCAAAACCAGAAAGGACATCTAGTTTAGTGAGAATCAAAGACTCAACCCCGTTCAATCTCATCGCTCTTTTAACAGCCATCACGTCTAACCAACCGCAACGCCTTGGTCTACCTGTCACTGTTCCAAACTCGTTTCCAACTTTACAAAGTGTCTCCCCCGCTTCTCCATGATCTTCAGTTGGAAAAGGTCCTCCACCTACTCTGGTACAGTAGGCCTTACAAATTCCGATAACCCTATCTACTCGATTCGGACCAAAACCTGCACTGGCACAGGCATAACCCGCCACAGTGTTAGAGCTGGTAACAAAAGGGTAAGTTCCATGAGAAATATCTAGCAAGCAGCCCTGAGCTCCCTCAAACATTACGTACTGATCAGTTTCAATAGCAGAGTTAACTTCTGCACTGACATTGGCTAGGTAAGGCTTGAACTGATCAGCTAGCTTAAGCAGGTCATCAAGCAGTGACTGATATTCAAACTGCTCGTCAGACCCGAGAACTTCCTTAAGGTAGTTATTTTTAAACTCTAGGTTTCGGGCCAACAACTCTTCCAGCCTTGGCTGGTTTAGCAAATCACAAAACCTTATACCGGAACGAGTAACTGAATCCTCATAAGCTGGACCAATTCCTTTTTTGGTCGTGCCAATCTTACCACCCGATCGATTCGCCTCTCGAGCTGCATCAATAGCTCTGTGGTAAGGAAGAATTAATTGCACTTCACCTGCAATTCCAAACCTCTCTGGCGAGACCTCTACGTCGACAGCTTGAAGGGAGGCTATTTCATCCCGCAGCGAGAAAGGGTTCAAAACTACACCAGATGCCAATAGACAACGGCAATCGGGCCGAAGAATACCAGAAGGGATTAACTGCAAGGCCGTTTTATGGCCCTCAACCACCACGGTGTGACCTGCATTGTCACCACCCTGGAATCGGACCACAAGACTCGCTCTTTCCGTAAGGTAATCGACTACCTTCCCTTTACCTTCGTCTCCCCATTGAATTCCAACAACTATTGCTACAGGCATTATCAACTCCGCAACCGGGCAGGGCCACTCGACCGGGCCCCCGGATGAAATTAAAAAGCACTGGCTGAAATTAGTGTCCCTCGAAAACCTAAGGACTCAACCAGATCCAAGTTTAAAAATTAATCCTTTGTTGTGACTCTGTTGGCTTCGAGGTCATCATCGCTGAAATCCTCGCAAACTTTCGCGTTAAGCTCGGTGTAATCGGCCCACTGTTCAGGAACTTCGTCATCTTCAAAGATCGCCTCAACAGGGCATTCTGGCTCACATGCGCCACAATGGATGCACTCATCAGGGTGAATAACCAGCATTCCCACGTCACCATCCTTGGCAGGCTCTTTGCCGGCTTTGTCGTTGAGCTCTTTGTTTTTATTGTCATAAAAACAATCTACCGGACAAACCTCCACACAGGCTCTATCTTTAGTACCAACACAAGGCTCCGCAACGACGTAAGTCATCTTTGATTCTCCATGAAACGTTCAATAAAGGATGAAGAGTCTAACTCTTCAAAGCAGGAAATTTCTAGCATAAATTGGACTGCATACCTAGCTCAGCCCAAAATTTATGAGGCAAAAAAAGACTATATTAGTATGAAAAAAGTGGAGGCTCGACCCGGACTCGAACCGGGGATGGAGGATTTGCAGTCCTCTGCCTTAGCCAACTTGGCGATCGAGCCTCAAGAGGTCAGTTTCTACTAACTGAGCCATAGGGAAGTCAACCGCCATATAAGATATCGGTGTAGGCCTCAATAGATTTGTGGATATCAAATCTAGCTTGAACTTCAGACTGCGCATTATTAGCCAAATTAAGGCCAAGAGACGGCCTGTCTAAGAGTGTTTCAATACCCCGGGCCAGCCCCTCGCTATCTTCAGACGCATACAGCAATGCCGTATGACCATCCTCCAGCTGTTCAGACAAACCAAAAACCGAAGTGGAAACTAAAGGCTTACCCCAGGCCATAGCTTCCAAAGAAACCAAGGGAGCAGACTCCTCTCTCGATGCAATCACTACCGTATCAGCTGCTGAGTAATACTCAGCTACTTCCGAAGTCTCATTAACAAACTCTACATGCTCTTCAAGACCCCAAGCCTGACAATCCCTGAATAATTGATCCTGGAAATCTCCTGCCCTACCCCCGACAAAGAAAAATCGGAGGTTCCTTCTCGATCGACCCGAGATCAACTCCCTCGCAGCTTTCAAAACAATATCCTGCCCCTTTCTCGGCGTAACTGTCCCAACAGTTAAAACAAGATGATCCTCAGCTCTCAGGCCAAACTTTTCTCGGCTATCAATTCGGGAATACTTCTCCTGTAAAGCGCTACATAGCTCCAAGTCTACTCCGTTGGGTATCACCTTGGACTTTCTCTGATCAATCCATTGCCCGAACACTTGCCTGCTCGCCTCGGAAACAAAAATACTTTGGTCAACTTGCTCAAGGGCTTTAAAGAAATGAAGTCTTTGACGGCTATCGAGATTTAAACCAAAAGTTACCGGAGAGCTAGACTCATGAATTGTCCAAATTGAATCGATATCTAGCAGATTGGCTAGCCTGACCGCCCAAAAACAGTCCAAAGTGTTAGCAAAGACACGAGCTGGACTAAACTTTCTAATTGACTCTTCCGCCTTTTCGAAACCAGAAAGATAGTCTGTCCAACCCTCAGATCGACTTTCAAGCTCTTCGATGACCTCAACCTCTATCCCTTTTTCCGACAACGTTTGAGTAAGCTCTCCCTCACGAGCTGAAATAACCTTAACATTATCAGCTCCTTTTTCATCAGCATATCTCAAGGCTACATCTGCTAACACTCGAGGCGCTCCCTCACAGGGGTTCAAATTATGGCTGCAAAATAGAGCCAAATCTTTATTAGAGTCCTGAACTACTCTCGTTTCTCTAGTATCTAATAATGATGGACAATCAATAGCTTGAGGAAGAAGGCTATTCGCGGACCGTTTAAAGAACAGACTCAACCTAGAGTCGCTAGAAAAATCATCCATCATCTTTCCCAGCTTCAACCACTGAAAAAAACTACCTACGGGTTGATACCCAGAGCGAGTCAGAGCATGAATCTCTATCTTTCCAGCTCCATATCCAAAAACATTAGGGTCAATATTTAACTCAAATCCAAAATTACTTCTAAAGCGATTAGCTGGATCAAACCACGTTAAATCTTCTCTGTTCAACCAGCTAAGGCTTACCCCTGGAGTCCAATCCTCTAATTCTTTAACTAGCTTTGAACTTCTGGCAACTAGTAATGGCGGTTCAGAATCTGAAGTAATAACAGATCCTTTGACCAGCACTCCACCAAGAACCGAATAGTTCATCGACTCAATTACAGCCTGGTAACCAATCTCTTTTCTTTTCCAAAAAAACTTACTCCCTTGGAAGGTCTCCTCTCCTGTAGGAAATCTAACTCGTAATGAAGGTTGTAAGGCAACCTTCTCACTCAATTTAGGAATTCTTGCTTCAACCTCTTTAGAATTAAACAAACCCGCAATTCGACAAGTCTTGCTAGACTGAAAGGAAGGCAAGCTCTGAAATAGTTCGGGAGAGTCTACAGAACAAAGTAGCTCACCAACTTCCTTTCCATTAATATTCAGAACTGCGCTCTCTGCACTTTCATTTCCCTTAATAGCCCAAGCAGAAATGGGTAAAATCTCACTGGCCAATAAAGACGTTTCAGGAGAAAAGAAACCCCCAAAAGGTCTATTCCAGCTATCAAGCGCACTTAGAGAGATGCCAATTGAATTAGTTGATGGAACTCCGAGAGAATCACATCCCAATTCAAGCCATAGTTGTCCTTCAAAGGATTCGCTAGGAGGCACAACTTCTGAGAAATCAACCGATATTCCTAACCTAAAAAAACTATCGCTGCTGGGTAACAGTTCTAAATCTTTTGGTTTGAGGTCAAACGTTTGTTTACTATCAGCGGAAGCCAAAAAGACAGAAAGATTTTTTTGATCTATTTCAGATTCTTCTATACCCCTATTAGATGGGAGATGAGCAACTATCTGCAGTTCCCTACTCATCAAAGTCGCAGGATTGCCCGGACTTATAATAGACAAACCATCACGAGTTGTCGTGGATCTATACTTTTTAGCTCTTACGCTCACGACTTCTTCTAATAGTTTTCACTGCTTTAAAGGATTTAACTGCTATCTGGGCAACTACCTCAATAGAAGAAGCCAGAGCAGGCTTTCTCTTCAGTTTTCGAACTACAGCATCAAAAGCCGGAGTAGGAGCGCTCTCAACGAGACCGGATATTATCACTGGCTGAAGCTTCGCTTCTAACTGCTCAAATTGATCTGCCACTTGAAGACCGTTACGTGACATATCAAAAAGTTCTTGATCTTCTACGCTAACACCTCTTGAGACAGACTCGTGATGAATGGCAGACACTCCCGGGTCGAGAATTACCCTTTGCCCAATAGAGGATAGTTGATGACAGAAAAGAGCATCTCCAAAACCATTGGGACAGCTAGTTTCGTCTAAGCCATTAAGACTTTTCCAACTATCTCTTCTGATCATTGCCAAAGCAAAAGAAACTCCATTAACTTCCCTAAAAACATTCGAGAACATCGACTCTTCAGTAACGTTAAGTGGCCTAACTCCGGCAAAATTTATTCCTGAGTGCTGTGTTCGCCCATCTGGGTATTTCAGCCAAGCACCCACACAACCTACATCCGGGAATGAGCATACAGCCTTCAACCTTTCTATATCCCCTTCTCCTTCTAACTCCACATCATTATTCATTAGAAGGATGAAATCAGAATCACTTCTACTAGCCGCTACATTATTTAGTCTCGCATAGTTAAAATGTCCTCGGTCGGTAATTATAGTTGCTTGATTCCCTAAACCATTTTCTCGAATAGCTGTTTGGACAGAAGCCAACTCCTCAGACTTGGAATTATTATCAACCAAAAGTATTTGCAGGTTCTCCCTACCAGCCTGATTGGCTAAACTTTGGAGCGCTTTCGCGGTTTTAATCGATTGGTCCTTAAAAGGAATAATCACTTGAACCGAGCCAATTGTCTTTCTAGGCTCAGGAATAATCTCTCCCTTATCAGAAACCCTGAGCCCCTCTAGCTCCAATCCGTTTCTCGAAGCAAACCAACTGGCAAGAAAATCTAAGTCAGAATGAGGACATTGATCTTCTAGAGATTGCCCTCTAACCCTAGCCACCAAAGCAAAAGGTAAAAAACTTACGTCCGTATTACAAACCGCGTAGCTAGCAGAAAACCAATTCATAGCCTTAGCCGAGGAAAGACTGTCCTTTCCCTCGCTACGTAGAAGCTCAGCAAGAGCGGCTTCAAATAATGGTCCTGATATATAAAAGCTCTGTCCAAACCAGTTCTTAGTAAGAAAAGAGTACTTACCCATCGCTGTTTTTCTAAGGTAGGAAAGATTTTCACCCTGTAGGCCAGATATAGTCTCGTTGAAATAAACTGCCCCAGGCGATGTTTTGACGATTTCTTTGGCTAAAACAAAAAGAGCTTCAGGATGAAAAATAGCATCTGAACCTAAAAACAATAAATGCCGAAATGAGCTTGAAGAACATAAATCTGAAATAGTGCTCAACCATGACTTTGAACCGAAATTTTTCAGTTGATGAATTTCTGAAACAAAATTATGTTCATCTTCTATAACTACCTTCTCAGGATCATACTCGACTAGAAGCATTACTCGAAAGTTTCTCCAAGACTGAACAGCTAGAGATTCAAGTTGATGATGTAGAATATCAGGGTCTGAACTATGAACAATAATTGTAATCAACGGCTGAGAAGAAAAACTCAAAGCCTGCCCAGTCTGCCAAGCCAAAGATTTTTCTCGAACCTCACTCGGGTAAACAACTCCCGGTATAAATTGAAAAGGAAAGTCTGCAAGGGTTGAACTTCCAAAATGAAGCCTTTCGGAGCTAGCCTTCGGCTCAAAGTTAGGAAGATTTGAAGATTTCAAATTCAAGAAAAAGCCCCAGAAAGTCTACAAGAGAGGGTGTCAACGCGACCCACTATATCATGCACAATTTAGGTGAACAAACATCCTCGACTAATTGCGGCTCTTCTTTCTAGCCAAAACTAAAGCTCGCTCAGGAGCTGGATATCCTTCAATGGTTTTTGAGTGATCCCGGGGATCAAGGAAGTCAGAGAGGCTTTCGTAGGGAGCAAATTTTGTACTGCGCTGCTCATTTGTTTCAGTCTTTCCATGAAAAACAGTCTCAATTTCACTAAATCCCGCTCTATCCAACCAGTTTTCCAAACAGGAAACCGTGGGTAAAAAATAGACATTTCTAGCTTTCCCGTATCGTTCTTTGGGAAACAAACAGGTATCCGCCCCTCCTGGAATAACAATCGATTCTAGGACTAGGAGACCCCGGTAACTTAGTGAATTGTACAAATCCACTAGCAGACCCAGTGGATTTCTTTGGTGATAAATAACCCCCATGCAGAAAACACAATTGAACCAGCCAGGCAGAAGCTTAAGATGCTCCGCCCCTAACATTTCAAGCTGAAGACGATTTTCTTTGCTAAAGTGCTGAAGAAACCGAAAGGCTTGAAAAAATTTCTCTGATGGATCGAAGCCTAGAACATATTCAGGCTGGAGTTCCATCATTCTGTACATATAGTAGCCATTTCCGCACCCCACATCCGCGACCCTCATACCTTTAAGACAATCTAGGAACGGCCTAACACGGTCCCATTTCATGTCCGAACGCCACTCGCAATCAATCTCATGGCCTAACAGATTAAACGGTCCTTTTCTCCAAGGTACTAATTCTTCGATAAGCGCCTCAACCGTTTGATGTGCATCGGCATCAATCTGAGACTCTTCGCCTATATGAACAATACCGTCCCGAGTCTGAACTTGCAGTGACTCTGCAAGTGAAGGCAGTGACTCCATTAAGCTATTATATTTCTCCCAACAAGGTCTGGCTAAGCCCTTTCTCTTTTCTTGAGCCTCCATCAGCAGCTGACTTGGCCAATCCTTATCAGAGTTGAGAAAAACCGTCTGATCAGCCAATATATGTTGCGAATTATTGTTCATAAAAAGGTAATCTTAGTCCAAAGTCCTAGAAAGCGTGGAAACTAGAGAAGAATTAATTTAAAGTCCAGTGAAGAAAGATTCAATATACAATGAACTGCTCAACGAGCTAAAACCGTTTCGTTTTGACGAAAGAGTAGCTGAAGTTTTTGACGATATGATCTCTCGCTCTGTACCAGGGTACGAGCCTGTTCAGAGCATCTCATTAAAGGTCTCGGAGTTTTTCGCCCAAAACCAGTCATCGATTTATGATTTAGGCTGTTCTTCAGGAACAACTCTCCGACTTCTATCCCACTCAACTAAAATACCAAGCTCTGTTGAAATTGTTGGGGTTGATAATTCGAGTTCAATGATTGAGAAAGCTCGAAAGAAACTTGATGCTCAAAACGAATCGAAAAAAATAAAGCTAATCTGTGACGATCTCCAATCTCTCAAACTAGAAGACTCAAGTGTCATCCTACTAAACTACACTCTACAGTTCCTTCCCCTCGAGAAGAGACAGCTACTTCTGGCTAAAACTTTTCAAGCCTTGAAACCTGGAGGAGCATTGTTGCTTAGCGAAAAAGTTGTTTGTCCAGAAAACTCCATTCAACAATTTGTGACTCAGAACCACCACGTTTTCAAAAAAAACAATGGCTACAGCCAATTAGAAATCTCTCAAAAGCGCCAAGCCCTAGAGGATGTTCTGGTACCTTTAAGCATCAATCAAAATTGCTCTTTACTGGCGAAAGCTGGGTTTGAGAATATCGAGCCCCTTTTTGTCTCTCTGCCTTTTGCCACGCTGCTTGCTGTTAAATAGTCGATTTTCTGGACTATTTCGGGATAGGCAAAAATGGTATCATCTAGCCAGTAGTCTTAAAGTAAAACAAATTGACTATTTATCCATGGATTTTCGTCAAATATTGAACCTGACGAGTCTAAAGAGGCTTAGTCTAACAAACTTCGAATTTAGGTACTAAATGAAGCACAAGATTAAAAACAAAGAGGGCTTGAGCTTAGTACTCTGGTGGATTGGGCTTACCTTTTCCATTGGTTTCTTATTTCCCTTCGTCACTAACCTCTTCAGCTCTCGAAACACCACAGCGACCACGCTACTCACAGCTGAGCCCCAATCTAATCAGGGTGATATAGAACCAATTGAGACTATTCAAGAATCTCAACAAAACTCGCCCAACACAGCTGCTTCATCTCCTTTCCCGGTACCAGTTTCAGGTCCTGCTGAAATTCAACGAAAGTACAACACTCCAAGCCCAGCTAATACTAACAATCCGGCTAGCAACTCAGCTACAGACCCTGCTAATAACCCGAGAAACCCTTACATAAAGTTGATGCAAGCTCAGAAGGCAGCACGAGAGAGAAACTTGGCTGTTCGGAATAAAGACCGGGTATATGACGAAGGCGACCTAGATAAAGCCCTTGAGTCGATTCATTCTGGGAAAGTTAACCCTGGGCAAGCTGAAAAGAGAAACCTTTATTTTGAAAAACTCTCCAATCAACTGAAAGAACTTCAAGGACAGAATCAGGCCCAAAAACCTACTGATCAAGAAAAGCTAGATCCAGCAGGAGTTGCAACTGATAAAGGTGATAGGTTCGGTAGTCCAGGGCAAGACCACGAAGATAGCGAGTTTGAGGATACTGACTTGGAAGATGCTGACTTAGAGGATGACTTCGAAGAAGAAGGAGAGTTTGTAGGAGACACTCTAGATCCAGGCCTTGAAATAGATGAAGATCCAGCTAGGCTTCCGGAGGACGATTTTGAAGATTTACCCCTAGGGAATCAATAGCTTGAACTCTAGATAGTTAGTAATCATCCCAATTTGAAAATTGTTCAAAAAGCTGTTGATTCCCGTCCTCAACG